>NZ_JBLYNV010000027.1:0-69127 GCF_049310165.1 Endozoicomonas sp. ALE010
ATCTTGTTAAAGAACTGATTAAATCGTGGTGATTTAATCGCTGATTCAGCAGTCAGTGCCGATCAGCAAGGCCGCCTATCTTACCGTGGCGACTTTCGTTGTCAAGCGATCATTTTCAGAAGCTTTCCAACTCACTGACGTTGCCCAAAGCCCTGTCAGCGGAGGCGCATCTTACCGCGCCAGTTTGATTTGTCAACCGGTTGTTTTTCGTTCATCTCCAAACAACCCATTTTCAAACCGCACTTCCCGGTCAGCGATGATGATTCATTCTGCCGATCCGTGGTGACCGTTTGGGTCAGTCCGTGGAAGTGGGGCGCATTATACGGCAGATGTTTTATGTAACAACCTGAGGACAATACCTATAATTAAGCCACACTCCGAAGCAGGGGTGGCTGATAGCCTTTATGTAGGGGAGAGCCATGACATTGCCTTTACAAACCCCCTTCTTTAGAATGCCCTTCACAAAACAGACAATAGTTTGCGCCTGATTTAAAAGCGGCAAGTGGCTTCAGGATACTCAATCGTCCCAATGTGGCAGCAATGCTCCCAGCCAGCTTGCCGACACTCCATGTGTCTCGTTTGCTCCCGGTTCTTTTCACAATACTCCACCGGGCAGTAAGACATATGACAGCTCTACTATTCTCCAATAGTAAACAATCAATACCGGCACCTATATGCCGTTAACACCTTTCAAGACTCATATATATTACTGGAGACACCACTTGTTCGAACCCCACGCCAGAAACGTTGCCACCATAAAGAATGATCTTCTTTCCGGTTTAACGGTAGCACTTGCTCTTGTTCCAGAAGCTGTCGCCTTTGCCTTCGTTGCCGGGGTCGAACCTCTGGTCGGCTTATATGCCGCCTTTCTTGTTGGTCTGATTACAGCTGCCATTGGTGGCCGCCCGGGGATGATATCCGGAGCAACGGGCGCCCTGGCCGTGGTTATGGTCAGCCTGGTTGCCAGTCACGGGGTACAGTACCTGTTCGCGGCGGTGGTTCTGATGGGCATTATTCAAGTGCTCGCCGGCCTATTCAAACTCGGCAAGTTCATCAGAATGGTTCCCCATCCGGTGATGCTTGGCTTTGTAAATGGTCTGGCCATCGTGATCTTCCTGGCGCAGCTGAGTCAGTTTGGTGTTCAGGGTGAAGTCGGCTGGTTAACCGGCTCTTTCCTGGAAAATAGTGTTATTGATGTTGCCTGGATGAAAGGCAGTGAGCTCTATTTGATGCTCGGGCTGGTTGCCTTAACCATGGCCATCATCCATTTTCTGCCCAGGCTGACCACGGCCATTCCCTCTTCTCTGGCCGCCATCATGGTGGTCACCGCTCTCGCCCTTGGTTTGAATCTGGATACCAGAACCGTTGGTGATGTTGCCGGTATTGCGGGCGGGCTTCCGGCATTCAGCATTCCTTCAGTGCCGTTTACTTTTGAAACCCTGACGATCATCTTACCCTACTCTCTGATTCTGGCCGCTATTGGTATCATTGAGTCACTGCTGACCCTGAGAATGGTTGATGAAATCACCGAAACACACGGCAGCAGTAACCGGGAGTGTGTGGGCCAGGGTGTGGCCAATGTGGTTACCGGTTTCTTTGGCGGCATGGGTGGCTGTGCGATGATTGGCCAGAGTATGATCAATGTGAACTCTGGTGGCCGGGGCCGTCTGTCTGGTATTTCTGCGGCATTATTCTTGCTGAGCTTTATCCTCTTTGCTTCTTCATTAATTGAAATGATTCCGGTGGCGGCCCTGGTTGGTGTTATGTTCATCGTTGTTATCGGAACCTTTGAGTGGAGTAGCTTCCGAATCATCAACAAAGTGCCCAAAGGGGATGCCTTTGTGCTGGTGCTGGTTTCGGTAGTGACCGTTCTGACGGACCTGGCTGTGGCGGTTATTGTCGGCGTTATTGTTTCTGCCCTGATTTTTGCCTGGGAGCATGCCAAACAGATCAAAATCACAAAACTGGAAGACCAGGATGGCTCAACGATTTATAAGGTGCATGGTCCACTCTTCTTTGGTTCCACCACACACTTTCTGACGCAGTTTTCGCCTAAAGACGACAACAGAGATGTGATTATCGACTTCCGGGACTCCAGGGTCTGTGACCATTCCGGACTGGAAGCCATTGATACGCTGGCCGAGCGCTATATGAACAGTGGCAGGACGCTACACCTGCTTCACCTCAGCAATGACTGCAGAAAGCTGCTGAAAAAGGCGGGTAACCTGGTGGAAGTGAACGTCATCGAAGATCCCAAGTACTTTGTTGCTACCAATGCCTGATTATCATCCAGCATGACTCAGAGCCCGGACTTAACTCCGGGCTTTTTAATTGATGCAACTTTATACCCGTGGATAGCTGACCAGACACCAATTGAGAACCGTTGCACCAAATGATAAATTACCTCATGGTGTCAATAATAAGAAATATAAAGAGGCGTCTTAGCTATGAAAACCGTCGAGCAGTGGTTCACGGAATATGGCGAAAGCCACCAGAATCCCACCAATAAATTGATCCACTGGATCTGTGTGCCAGCCATCCTTTTCAGCATTATCGGTATACTATGGGCATTCAGCCCCGTTGCCACCTGGGCGATGATGGCCGTTACCCTGCTGTTCTATTTCAAGCTCTCCTATAAACTGTCGCTGGCCATGATTGTTGTCTTTGCCGCATCAGCAGCCATCTCTCAAGCGCTTGGAGCTTATGTCTTACAGGCCAGTATTGCGATTTTTGTCGTCGCCTGGATCTTTCAGTTTATTGGTCACAAGGTTGAAGGGAAAAAGCCGTCGTTTTTTGAGGATCTGCAGTTTCTGTTGATTGGGCCATTGTGGTGCCTGGGCTTCCTGTTTAGAAAGCTCAATATCAATTATTGAATCCCTTCTTTTAAAGGGGTGACCACTGTCGCTCATCCCTCCTTACCATGGCAATGGCCTCTTCAGCATCTTTCCAGCCCCCTTGGCTGGACAAGATCTGATCGAAAGCAGGTAACGCCTGTTTTATCGGTAACTTTCACAGGTATAAACAGTTGATCGCAGTTAAATTACGCCATTTGTACTTTTGATTCTGCCTCGCAGATTGTGCCTGATAATCCTTGCAGCAGGACTATACTTGACTGCCTGAGTCACCTTGGGGGGTTAACATTATGCTACCTGCAACAGGGTTAAAGACCAGTACCGATGTCGATACAGCGGGCAATGAAATCAAGCCTGAAGTAGTCCGTGATATGGCTCGCTTTGATCACCGGTGGGTTCGCGTACCCCAAGAAGTGTTCGACAAAATCGCCAGCTATTTATCAATCAACGATATCAATAATTTTGGGCAAGCATCGACGACAACAGGCAATCGTCTGCGGTCATGCGGCCTGGCAGAGGTCCAATACTTCCTCTCCCTGACCAGGCAAAGGCAGTCTTCGTGCCGGGCAATCATTCAGTCCAGTCAGCGACTCCTTGAGCACCTCAGGACGTTGTCCATATTTTCTGTTCGACGCTTTCCTGCGCAACTGGGCCCGGCCTTTTACTCATTTTATGCCAGCCATTTGCGCCAGCAGATTCTTGATGGGGCAGCACTGACCCTTATACCCAGTGGCAGCATAAATTTTAAACCCTACAGGCATCTTCTGCGTGATCATATTCCCGTCATCATTGAGAGGAAGGTGGAGAATTACAGTGATATTCTGGCTCTTGAGCATGGTCACTGGGTCAGGAAAGCTGAAATCATACAAGATGATTTTGTCATTTCTGAACATCAGTATGCCGACCATATCTTATTTGTCCCGCAACCGGTAAGTGTTGAGTGGGCGGGACTTTTTCACCGCAACTACAGTGGTAAAGAGCATTTACTGTCTGTTTATGAATGCAGGAATGGTGAGTGGGTTGAGCAACAGCAACTGACAACGGGTGACGTTTTTCCTCAATCCAGGTTCAAGTCTATTAGTGAAATATACCTGTCACCTGATGCCAGGTCACTGGTCTGCATTAACACGGGGCGAACGGGTGCAATTCTTTGTCGTGGGAGTGATGGTCAGTGGGTCAATAGAGGCAACATTAATACAAGTCGTAATCATTTCTGGCTGTTCAGTGCCGACAGCAAACATCTTGTGGTTTATGATGAATCATCCTTTACGCTGATGAGCCAGGCAGACGATGAATCCTGGTCACAAACGGGTGATATTACTGTCAGTGATCGTTATGAAGACCTGAAACTCACACCCAATGGCGAGAAAATGAGCGAGTATCAGTTTTCTCTGGAAGTGGTATTCAGCCCGGATAACCGTCATTTTGCCATATGGTTTGACGATGATTATGTTGAAGATGCTATTGAGCGAGATTATTTCTTTGTCGTTATTTTGGCCCCTGACCCCCTAGGGCAGTGGTGTGAAAAACAGAGAATTATAAAAACCTGCGAGTCGCCACGTAATTGCTACCATCTCAAACCCCATTTCAGCCCCGATGGTCGGCTTATGATCATCACCAGTCAAGATAGTTTGGATATCTGGGAATTAAATACTGACGACCAATGGCTACCCGCTGTTCAGGAGGAGTCCCAATGCGGTTGTGGTGAGATTCACTTTTCTGCGGACCCCTGTGAATTCATCAGACAGGAGTGGAAGAGCGTAACGATCTGGCGCAAGGCTGCGTCCGGTATGTGGGTCCAGACAGAAACATTTACGGCAAAGTCCCTGACAAAAATCAGTCCCAACGGTGAAACCATTGTGTGTAACGATCTTGCAGGCCATACGGATATCTATCAACGTAAACCTGTTGGTGAAACCGCCGGTGAGTGGGTTCGGCAACGCTTCGAATTTTCCGTCACAAAAGCACGTTTCAATCAAGAAGGTTACTTGCTGGCTTTGCTTCCTGAAGCGGATTCGCACAGTCTGATTCTGTTCGGATTGACGGCAGAAGGGAGCTGGCTGCAAATGGCCAGCTTGCAAACAGAAAACTGGATTATGAAATTTTACTTCAGCCCGTGCAGCCGCACCATTCAGGTCTCCAGTTGGCACCCTGACAATGGCGATGATGAAGTGCAAGAGGTGGTTTCCTTTTGGCAAATTTGTCAAGAATCCCACCAATAAATTGATCCACTGGATCTTTCAGTTTGTTGGTCACAAGGTTGAAGGGAAAAAGCCGTCATTTTTTGAGGATCTGCAGTTTCTGTTGATTGGGCCATTGTGGTGCCTGGGCTTCCTGTTTAGAAAGCTCAATATCAATTATTGAATCCCTTCTTTTGAAGGGTGGACCACTGCTCATCGGGCCCACCCCTTGTCATGGTTGCCTCTTCAGCATCTTTCCAGCCCCCTTGGCTGGACAAGATCTGATCGAAAGCAGGTAACGCCTGTTTTATCGGTAACTTTCACAGGTATAAACAGTTGATCGCAGTAAAAGTACGACATTTGTACTTTTGATTCTGCCTCACAGATTGTGCCTGACCATCCTTGAGCAGGACTATACTTGACTGCCTGAGTCTCCTTGGGGGTTTAACATTATGTCACCTGCAATGAGGTTAAAGACCAGTACCGATATCAATACATTGGGCAATGAAATCAAGCCTGAAGTAGCCCGTGATATGGCTCGCTTTGATCACCGGTGGGTTCGCGTATCCCAGGAAGTGTTCACCAAAATCGCCAGCTATTTATCAATCAACGAAATCAATAATTTTGCACAAGCATCGCCGACAACGGCTGATCGTCTGCGGTCATGCGGCCTGGCAGAGGTCCAGTACTTCCTCTCCCTGACCAGGCAAAGGCAGTCTTCGTGCCGGGCAATCATTCAGTCCAGCCAGCAACTCCTTGAGCACCTCAGATCGTTGTCTATATTTTCTGTTCGACGCTTTCCGGCGCAACTGGGCCCGGCGTTTTACTCATTTTATGCCAGCCATTTGCGCCAGCAGATTCTTGATGGGGCAGCACTGACCCTTATACCCCGTGGCAGCTTAAGTGTTAAACGCTTTACCCATCATCTGCATGATCATATTCCCATCCTCACCGAGAGGAAGGCGGACAATTACAGTGATATTCTGGCTCTGGAGCATGGTCACTGGGTCAGGAAAGCTGAAATCAAACACGATCACATTACCAGTTTTAGTCATCAGAATGCCGACCATATTATATTTGTCACACAATCCGTTCCGGCAAGCTTTGGGAGTATGGGATTGTTTTGCTACAAAAGTGGTGAAGAGCACTTACTGTCTGTTTATGAATGCCGGAATGGTGCGTGGGTTGAGCAACAGCAACTGACAACGGGTGACGTTTTTCCTCAATGTCAGTCAGCGTTTACGACTTCCATGTACCTGTCACCTGATGCCAGGTCACTGGTCTGTATTAAAGCGGGACAATCTGGTGCTATTCTCGGTCGGGGTACCGATGGCCGGTGGGTCAATAGAGGCAACATTCATACAGGTCTTAATCATGATTTACTGTTCAGTGCCGACTGCAAACATCTTGTGCTTTATAGTGGATCATTCATTACGGTGATGAGCAAGGCAGACGATGAATCCTGGTCACAAACGGGTGACATTACTGTTAAAGATCCTGATGATGACCTGAAACTCACATCCAGTGGCGATAAAGTGAGCGAGTATGATTTTGATCTCCAAGTGCTATTCAGCCCGGATAACCGCCATTTTGCCACATGGTTTGAAGATGCCGGCGATGATTGCTACAACGCTTCTATTCGACGAGATTATTTCTTTGTCGTCATTTTTGCCCCGGACCCGGAAGGGCAGTGGCGTGAAAAACAGAGAATTATTAAAACCTGCGATTGTCCAAGTCGTTATTACGATATTCAACCTGATTTCAGCCCCGATGGTCGCTGTCTGATTATCACCACTGAAGATGATCTGGATATCTGGGAATTAAATGCTGACGACCAATGGCTGCCTGCTGTTCAGGAGCCCCCCCCTTGCCGTGGTGGTATGATTCATTTTTCTGAGAAGCCTTATGAATTCATTAGAAAGAGGTGGTGGTGCTTAACAATCTGGCGCAAGGCGGAGTCCGGAATGTGGTGCCGGACACAAACATTTCCGGCTGAGTCCCTGACAAAAATCAGCCCCAGCGGTGAAACCATTGTTTGCAATGATCCTGCGGGCCATACGGATATCTATCAGCGTAAGTCTGTTGGTGGACCTGCCGGTGAGTGGGTCAGCCAACGCATCGATTTTTCCATCAAGGAAGCAGATTTCAATCAAGAAGGTTACCTGCTGGCTGTAGTTCCTGAAACAAATACTCACAGCCTGATTTTGTTCGCGTTGACGGCAGACGGGAGCTGGCAGGAAAGGGCTCGTTTGCAAACAGAAAACAGTATTGCGAAATTCTGCTTCAGCCCTTGCAGCCGAAGTCTTAAGGTCACCGTTTTGCCCCCTGAAAATGGAGAAGCTTTTGTGCCAGAGGTTGTTTCCTTCTGGCAGATCATGCCCGATACAGGTTCACGGGAGGCCGACCAATAATTAACTGACCTGCTGTGGATTCCCCTGAATCTGGTCAAACATTCGCGTACTCTTCCCCCTTGCTCAGCCAGCGATTCACCAACGGCTCTACCGCTTCTGGTGACTGGTGAATTAATTCCTGAGCAGCCGTGCGCACAGCCATCAGCAAGTCACGATCCCGCTCCAGATCGGCAACCCGGAATTGTGCCAGACCTGTTTGCCGGGTACCTAAAACCTCACCCGGGCCTCTTAGCTGCAGATCTTTTTCAGCGATCACAAAGCCGTCATTCGAATCCCTCATCACCTGTAAACGTTCCCTGCTTTGCCGGGATAAAGGCGCGTGATACATCAACAGACAGTGGCTGGCAATATTCCCTCGACCCACTCGCCCCCGAAGCTGATGCAACTGGGCCAGCCCCAGCCTTTCCGGGTTTTCAATGATCATCAGGCTTGAATTGGGTACATCAACACCCACTTCAATAACGGTGGTTGCCACCAGCAGGTGCAGATGCCCCTCCTTGAAAGCGTTCATCACCTCCGCCTTTTCGTTGGCTTTCATCCGGCCATGAACCAGACCTATAGACAACTCTGGAAGTGTTTCTCGCAATTGCTCTGCCGTCACTTCTGCGGCCTGACACTGCAATGCTTCAGACTCTTCGATCAGCGTGCATACCCAATAAGCCTGGCGTCCTTCAAGGCAGGCGGCCTTGAGGCGTTTAATGACCTCTTCACGACGGTCGTCACCTATAACGACGGTGTTGATGGGTGTCCGTCCCGGTGGCAGCTCGTCAATCACAGAAACATCGAGATCGGCGTAAGCACTCATGGCCAATGTTCTGGGGATCGGGGTGGCGGTCATAATCAGCTGGTCCGGCAGCCCGCCATTTTTTGCCCCTTTTTTTCGCAGTGCCAGGCGTTGATGAACGCCAAATCGATGTTGCTCATCAATCACTGCCATGCCCAGCTTATGGAATATCACATCGTCCTGAAACAGGGCGTGAGTGCCGACCACAACCATGGCTTCGCCAGAAGCGATCCGGGCTAAAATCTCCTGACGTTTTTTACCTTTGGTTTTTCCGGACAGGAAAGCCGTGGCAATACCCAGCGGCTTAAGCCAGTTTGCGAAGTTAAGCTGATGTTGTTCAGCCAGAATTTCCGTTGGCGCCATCACTGCGGCCTGATAACCATTTTCCACCGCCTGCAGTGCTGCCAGGGCGGCGACAACGGTTTTGCCCGAACCAACATCCCCCTGCACCAGTCGCAGCATGGGCTTTTCCAGGGCCATATCCTGGCTGATATCATCGGCCACTCGCTGCTGGGCAGAGGTCAGGGAAAAGGGAAGTTGCGCCAATAACTGTTGGGTTAACCGGCTTTTTGGTGGCATGGCAAAACCTCCGATCGCCTGTACCCGCCTTCTGAGCTGCTGAAGACTGAGGTTATGGGCCAATAACTCCTCAAAAGCCAGACGTTGCTGGGCAGGATGCCGCCCTTCGCTGAGCAGTATCATCGACTCTTCCGGTGGCGGCTGATGCAGGAGTCGAACGGCTTCCACCAGTGAGCTGAGGTGATATTGCTGCCGAATCTGCTCCGGGAGAAGCTCTTGCAGAGAGCTTTCATCGGCGAGCAGCTTCAATGCCTGCTCGCACAAACTGCGGATTCGCTGTTGGGTCAGACCTTCTGTAGCCGGATAGACCGGCGTTAATGTCTCTTCAACGTCCGCCGGGGCATCGGCCTTGATCACCCGATATTCAGGGTGATACATCTCAAGCCCCGTAGCACCCCGCCGGGGTTCTCCGAAGCAGCGAATCTCAACCCCATGCCGGAGGTTGTTTTTCTGGGCAGCGGTAAAGTGAAAGAACCTCAGGCTTATGGAGCCGGACCCGTCGCCAACCCGGCAAAGCAGGCTGCGACGTTTGCCCATCACGATATCCGATGCCAGCACCTTCCCCTGAATCACCACATCGGTTTGAGGCTGAAGTGTGCCGATGGGTGTCACCCTGGTTCTGTCCTGATAACGCATTGGCAGGTGAAACAGCAGGTCCTGAATAGTGACAATGCCGATTCTGGCCAACTTCCCGGCCAGGGCATCACCAACGCCTTTTAACGTGGTTACCGGAATATCGTGTAATGACCTGTTCATACTCACCATAGGCCCACTTATTGATTAACCGAACACTGCCTCAAGGCATCAGAAAGCACATCAATTGCCTTCGGCCTCGGGAAGCTGGCGCGCCAGGCCAGGGCCACCGTCCTGCCAGGTGCTGGCGTACGAAATGGCCGGGTGCTGAGAATATTGGGCGCGTAGTGATGATCGACAACGGCTGACTGTGGCAGCACACTGATCCCCATACCCGACGCCACCATGTGTCGGATGGTTTCCAGTGAGGTTGCTTCAATACCACTGCCATCATCGCCCGCCTCTTTTTTACTGGCCAGCATCGGGCAGGCCTCCAGCACCTGGTCACGGAAACAGTGGCCTTCGCCCAGCAGCAGCAGCTTTTCCTGGGCCAGGTCAGCCGGATCAATTTCGCTCTGACGTTCCCAGGGATGACCACCTGGCAACAATACCCGGAAGGGCTCATCATAAAGCGGCCTGGTTAACACATCCGGTTCATTAAAGGGCAGGGCAATGATAATGGCATCCAGCTCACCCAGACGCAGTTTTTTGCGCAAAACAGCGGTAAAGTTTTCCTCAATATACAGCGGCATATTGGGGGCGGACTGTGCCAGTTGAGGAATCAGATGGGGAAAAAGGTAAGGGCCAATGGTGTAGATCGCGCCCACTCGCAGGGGAGAACTGAGCTGATCCTGACCGGTTTTCGCCAGTTGTTTGATGGCCGAGGCCTCTTCCAGAACTTTCTGGGCCTGACTGACGATCAATTCACCCATTGGGGTAACACGAACCGCATTCCGGGTTCGCTCAAACAGGGCAACACCCAGTTCATCTTCCAGCTTTTTGACCCCGACACTCAGTGTTGGCTGGCTGACAAAGCACTTACTGGCAGCTCTGCCAAAGTGCTGCTCCTGGGCAAGGGTGACAATGTAGCGAAGTTCTGTCAGTGTCATAATGATTTTCAACTGTTTTGATAAGACAGCTCGATAAACAGCCCTGAGTTCATATCAAGCCTTCAGCTCCTGAAAGCCCTGAAAGACTGGCAAGGATGCTCGTGCCATCTATAATACTGTAAATTTATACAGCCATATAAACGAAATTGCCATTATGTTTTTTCCGAAGATTATACCAACCAATAGACTATAGCTATGAATAAGCTCAATATACTGATTGCGGGTTGTGGCGATGTTGGCTGTGAACTCGCCCGGCAGTTAACCGCCATGAAATGCTTTAATGTCTGGGGGTTACGGCGAAATATTGCCAGGTTACCTGCTGACGTTAACCCCATCCGGGGTGACCTGTTTAATGCCAAAATGCTCGGTGACTGGCCTGAACAGATTGACTACGTGGTCTATGCCGCCGCCTCTAATGGACGAACAGAAGCGCATTATCAACAGGCTTACATTGATGGGCTGCAAAATATTCTTAACCGTCTGGTGAACGAGCAATACCAGCCAAAACGTATTTTTTTCACCTCCAGTACCAGCACTTTCCACCAGAGTAATGGCGAATGGGTGAACGAAACGTCGGCCACCCAGCCGGTGAAGTTCAATGGTCGAATCATGCTGGCCGCAGAAAAACAGTTACAGCATGCTCCCTTCCCTGGCACGGCCATACGTTTTGGCGGGATTTATGGGCCTGGCCGAAACCGGCTGATCAGCCGGGTGTTGAAAGGTGAAGGCTGCCCGATAAAGCCCGCCGTATACAGTAACCGAATTCACCAGAAAGACTGTGCCGGCATCATCGCCCACCTTATTCGGCGCGATATGGACCATCTGCCGGTGGATAACTTATATCTCGGCGTTGACAGTACCCCGGCGACCACGTTTGATGTGCTGCAATGGCTTGGTGAGCAGTTGAATGTGGCATTAGACAATAGCCATTATCCATCGCCACAAAGGGGTAATCGACGGTGCTCTAACCAGCGGATTATTGAGACAGGTTATAAATTTTACTTTCCTGATTACAAAAGTGGTTATACCAGCCTTCTCCATAACAGGGATTAAATCAGGCAGGTTCTGCGGGCAGACTGACAGCCAGCAGAGCCTGATCATCCACAGGCTAAAAAAACCTGAACGACCGTTAATACAGGCTTATTAACGGCTTACCAAGATATAATTCACAGAGTTATCCACAAGACAGGTTGATGGGCATGTCGAACCACAATTCGCTTTATTATTTTTGAACTATCGCTTTAAAAATCTTTCTAATGGTTATTAACCACTGGAAAGAGCACAAGATTGTGAGCGCCGCCCCATCAACTTCTGTCGCACCAATACACAACAGGGTGCAGAGCCTCAATGCAGAAAACACCAAGAGCACTTTGTCAGCGCATTGCCACTCAGGACGATCTGTTAATGAAATTGCCGGAGGGCAGGGTGATATAGCAATGCACTCATTACCGGCAGGGCAAGGCTGTATCAAGAATGAATCAGGCAAACATCACTCAGAAATTTTTGATATGCAATGGCAGAGCCACTGCCAGTTCTATTCTGAGTGCTCACACTGCCTGAGACTTCAGACTAAGCCCAGTATCGACAACGCAACTCGACCCATTGTGATTATTGATACATCAGAAAGCTGCCAAAGAATCAAACCAAAAAGCAATGTTCGCCGCAGAATATTCGTAAAGCCCCTGACTCAAGATGACCAGGAGCTGCTATCACTGCAAAAACTTATTTCAGTTCCAGAATAGCCTCTACCTCAACCGGTACACCTTTTGGCAACTCTTTGACACCAATAGCGGCACGGGCAGGATAAGGCTGTTTAAAAAACTCAGCCATGACCTCATTGACTTCAGCAAAGTTCGCCATATCGGTCAGGTAAATTGTCACCTTGGCAGCATCGCCAAGGGTTCCGCCAGCCGCCATGGCAATGGCTTTCAGGTTTTCAAAGCAGAGGCGGGTCTTCTCCTTAAAGCTTCCCTCCAGTAATTCCATGGTGTCTGCAACCAGTGGAATCTGGCCCGAGATATAAACAGCGGTTCCTGCTTTTACTGCCTGAGAATAGGTGCCAATAGCCTTGGGAGCCTTATCAGTATTAATCGTCTGTCGGTTACTCATCGATCTACTCTCTTAAGCTTGGGAATCAGAAGCCCATGGAAAAAAAGAAAAAGAAGACACCCGATACTAGGGTGTAAACATTATTTTTCAAGGATTTAGAGCGATATTTACGGGATACTGTGTTTTTGCGGTGCAGCATCCGGTTTTTTCTTGTAATGCTTTAATTCACAGACGTTTATGAATCCCGACGTCGTCGAATAATCGAGTAAACTCCTTTAATAACCCGAAGTCGTTTAATAATTTTGGCCAGATGAACCCGGTCACGAACACTGAGCAGCAACTGAACAATGCTGCAACGGGAGTCCTGCTCGACCATACTGATCTTCTCAATATTGCCTTCCACCGCGGTAATGGCGGTAGCCAGAGAGGCAATCATGCCACGGTGATGCTCCAGCTCTACGCTGAGTTCTACGGTAAACTCACCGGAGACGTCCTTGTCCCACTCAACTTCCAGAACCTTCTCGGGATTGTGTCGAATTTCAGAGACATTCGGGCAGGTATCCGTATGAATAACAATGCCACGGCCCGAGCTGACATGGCCAACCACCGGGTCTCCCGGTATTGGATAGCAGCACTTGCCAAAGCTGATGACCATGCCTTCAGAGCCACGAATGGAGAGCGGTTTCTCACTGTTGGACAGGTCCAGCTGACTCTTGTTCTCAGGCAGGCTACCGGGCTCAACCAGTATCTTGGCAACGATATAGGCCATACGGTTACCGAGACCAATATCTTCCAGCAGCCCATCAAGGTCATCCAGATCAAACACGGACAGTTGCTGGCGAATGACCTCTTCACTGATTTGCTCAAGGCTGCTGTCAAAACTGACCAGTGCTTTGCTCAGCAAACGTCGGCCCAGGGCAATTGACTCATTTCTGCGCTGATGCTTGAGGAAGTGGCGAATGTTGGATCGTGCTTTACCCGTGACAACAAAATTCAACCAGGCCGCATTGGGTCGTGCGCCAGGCGCGGTAACCACTTCAACGGTTTGACCACTCTGCAACGGCTGACTGAGTGACGCCAGACGTTTATTGATACGACAAGCTACACAGGTATTCCCCACATCGGTATGAACGGCATAAGCATAGTCAACCGCTGTCGCACCTTTGGGCAGCTCTAAAATATGCCCTTTGGGGGTAAAGACATACACCTCATCCGGGAAGAGATCGATTTTCACGTTCTCGATAAACTCCAGAGAGTCTCCGGCATTTTTCTGCAGTTCCAGTACGCCTTTGAGCCACTGCCGGGTTCTGGCATGACTGCCTGACAGCGCTTCTTCTCCAGACTTGTAAAGCCAGTGGGCAGCAATGCCATTATTGGCCATGTCTTCCATTTCCTGGGTCCGGATCTGGATTTCTATGGGCACACCGTGCATACCAAACAGGGTGGTATGAAGCGACTGATAGCCATTGGCTTTCGGGATGGCAATGTAATCTTTGAACCGCCCGGGAATGGGCTTATAGAAGTTATGGACAATGCCCAGCGCCCGATAGCAGCTGTCTACCTTGTCCACAATGATTCGGAACGCAAACATGTCCATGATGTCGTCAAAGGACTTACTCTGGTTCTTCATCTTGCTGTAGATGCTGTACAGATGCTTTTCACGCCCCACTACCCGGCCTTTCAGGCCTTCTTCTTCAAGACGGGCCGCAATCGCCTGCTGAACCTGGCTGACCAGATCTTTACGGTTGCCACGGGCATTACGCACAGCCTGTCGAATCAGCCGGGCCCGCATGGGGTACATGGCAAAGAAGCCCAGATCCTCCAGCTCTATTCGGAGCGTGTGCATGCCAAGACGGTTGGCAATTGGCACATAGATATCCAGCGTTTCTTTGGCTATACGACGGCGCTTGTCAGGCCTCAGCACACCCAGCGTGCGCATATTATGGAGGCGGTCTGACAGCTTAACCAGAATGACGCGGATATCCTTGGCCATGGCCAGCGCCATTTTCTGGAAGTTTTCTGCCTGGGCCAGCGTCTTGTTTTCAAAGTTCATGTGGGTCAGCTTACTGACCCCATCCACAAGGTCCGCAATCACATCACCGAACTGCCCGGCAATGTCCTGCTTTTCGATACCGGTGTCTTCAATGACATCGTGCAACATGGCGGCCATCAGGCTCTGATGGTCCATGTGCATATCGGCAAGAATGGAGGCTACTTCCAGGGGATGAATAATGTACGGATCGCCGCTGCGGCGGGTTTGTCCGTCATGGGCCTGCTCCGCATAATAGTAGGCCCGACGAACCAGGTTGACCTGCTCGGGATTCAGATAGGACTTCAAGCGGCCGGCAAACTCATCGATGGTCAGCAAAGTCCGCTCCTTAAGCGCAGATCATCCATTGCACCTTCTTATCTTCTAAAGCTTGTGATCCAAAGATAGTACGAAGGTAAAACGCTTATTGTTCTACACCAGCGAGAAACATTGCTGCTTCGTCGTCATCAACCGTGCGGTCGTCAACGGAAAGAGGGGTTACCAGGCCTTCGGCGATTTCACGCAGAGCAACCACGGTTGCCTTATCATTTTCCCAGTCTACCTTGGGGTCCTTGCCACCAATGGTCAGCTGGCGGGCACGCTTGGAGGCGACCATCACCAGTTCAAAGCGGTTATCTACGTTATCCAGACAGTCTTCTACAGTTACTCGAGCCACGTTTTACTCCATCAATTAGAATCAGGTTCAGAAACAGAACCTTAATGCCGGTTTGCCTGACCCTTTAGTGTACTTTACGACCTGTAGCCAGACAAGCTTTAGCAGGGTTAGTGTTTGCTCCATGAAGGGTGCGGATTATAGTATTCGTAAGCATCATCTAAGTAGAAAAAAAACCTGCCCAACACTAACTCGCCGAATGGCCAAAAGCCTGGAATAGATACATGGTGAATACCCCGAACCGCTCTGACTCAACCAAGAGCCCAAAGAGCACCAAAAAGCTGCAAGATCTGCGTGGCGCAATGGCTGAATACGGCATTGACGTCTGGATTATCCCGTCTTCCGATGCCCATAACAGTGAGTACGTAGCCCCCCACTGGGAAGGGAGAGCCTGGCTCTCTGGCTTTACTGGCTCTGCTGGTACGATCGTAGTGACACAGGATAAAGCAGCCCTGTGGACAGACGGCCGCTACTTTATTCAGGCCTCAGAACAGCTGGCAGGCTCAGAAATCACCCTGATGAAAGATGGTCAGCCCGGCGTCCCATCAATGGTTGACTGGGTGACAGAAGCAGTCTCTGAGCAGGGTTGCATTGGCTTCGATGGTGCCACTCTGAGTCTGAGCCACGTCAGAAATCTCGAAAAGAAACTGGCGGCTAAATCCGTTACGTTGAAATTTGATCACGATCTGCTGAATGGTATCTGGACCGACAGGCCAGCACGGCCTGCTGAGCCCGTCTTTATTCACCAGGATACCTATGCCGGTAAAACCCTCACAGAGAAGGTGACAGAGGTTCGAGAGATTCTCAAGGAGCGAAAAGCAACAGAGCTTCTTATCACCACACTGGATGATATTGCCTGGCTGTTTAATCTGAGGGGGTCTGATATTGACTGTAACCCGGTATTTCTTGCCTATGCACTGATTTCACCGGACAGCATCACGCTGTTTACCAACAAAGAGCGAATAGCAGCGGATGCGCTGTCAGCCCTGGCCAAGGCTGGTGTAGAGCTGGCGGCCTATGATGACGTCCTGGATAGGTTGTCAACGCTTGCGGATAGCACCCGCCTGATGATCAACCCGGCCACCACGGGTTACCAGCTGGCCTCCGCGATTCCTGCATCGATTCACCTGATCGAAGACAGATTGCCCACCACCGACCTGAAGTCCATCAAAAACAGCACTGAGATAGAGCGGATGAAGGAGTGCCATCGTCGTGATGGCGCTGCCATGGTTCGCTTTATCCGTTGGCTGGAAACCAATATTCCCACAGGGCAGCTGAATGAAGTCAATATTGATGAACAGCTGCTGCAGTTCCGCTCAGAGTCAGAGCATTTCCGGGGGGTCAGCTTTCCCTCGATTGTCGGTTATGCCGCCCATGGTGCTATCTGTCACTATCGGGCGGATGAAGAGTCTGCTTACTCCATTCAAACCAAAGGGTTGCTGTTAATCGACTCAGGCGCTCAATACCCGGATGGAACAACGGATATCACCCGCACATTTGCCTGCGGTGAGATGACGGATGAGGAGAAGAGAGACTATACCCTGGTGATGAAAAGCCATATCGCCCTGGCAACGGCCAGGTTCAAGGAGGGAACACGGGGAATACAGCTGGATGCCATTACCCGGCAGCCTTTGTGGAGTGAAGGTATCGACTTTAATCACGGCACCGGCCACGGAGTGGGCTATTTCCTGAATGTGCATGAAGGCCCCCAGAGCATCAGCCCGAGATGGTTTGACGTTGCCCTGAAGCCCGGCATGCTGGTGACCAACGAGCCCGGCATTTACCGTGATAACAAACATGGTGTCAGGCTTGAGAATATTATGCTGATCGCGGAGGACATTGAGAATGAGTTTGGCAAGTTCTATAAACTCATCCCGATGACCCTTGCGCCCTTTGACACTCGCCCGCTGCTGAAAGATTTGATGACGGATACAGAAATTAACTGGCTGAATGGGTACCACGAAATGGTCAGGGAGGCGCTTTCACCTGAACTTCAGGGGCAAGATTTTGAATGGCTGAGGGAAGCGACCAAGGCTTTGTAAAATAAGGAAACAACACTATACCGCTCGCTGGCATAACAAAAGGCTAGTGCATGGTTTTTGACGTGTACAATCTCCGTTCACCCTGAGCGGAGTCGAAGGGTGCTTGGCACAATCTATCAGAGTCCGGAGTTTCCGCCTTTAGGCCCTATGGGTCCTTCGACAGGCTCAGGACTAACGGAGTGCGGAGGCACAACAACCCGTCAAACTCATTGAAACCATGTACTAGTGCGTAGTTTATAGCCAGATTGATTAAAGCCCGGAGACTCCCATATTCTGTAGCTGGGCAAATGGAACCCAATATTATTTCATTGGGTTTACTACTTATCCTCAATTCTGTGCTTCTCAGCAACGTCTTCAAAGAACTTGATCAGATCCTTAACTGCGGCCTGATTCTTAACATCAGAAGGCTTGTGCTGAATAGCTGCAGGAGCTTCTGGATTGTGATCCTCCTTATCAATAGCTTCTTTTAATACTTCCGTGACTGAGGTCGACCGTTTATTAGCTTCAGGGCTCTTTTTCCTGTGCACAGGCTTACGTGACCCACTGTTTCTATCAAAACTTGTTTTATCATCAACTTTATGAGTTGGCACTGCATCATTTTTATGCACAGGTAAAGGTTTTAAGTCAGAAGATTCTTTTATACCCCCAAGAAGCCCTGAAACCTCTTCATTCAGAAGTAAAAAAAGGTCGGTTCTTTTTTTCAGATAAACATCTTCCGCTTGAATACCCTTTTTCTGGTTGGCTGCATTTTTAGCTATAGACTCAGCTTTACTACGAAGGGTTGAATCCATCTTCCCCATTATTTGGTTAACCAACTTCTCTCCTTCATCAAAATTTACTTTATTTTTTTGCTTTAATTGTTTCTTTAAGCCAACCCTGATTTCAGACCTGACTTGCTTCATCATAATTTCATAGCAGCTTTGGAAAAACTCTTTTTGGCCATGCATCCCCCCTACTTCTTTAGACACCAGCAGTTGATGCTTTCTCTCTAAATCAGCCCGTTCAATACCCGCAGATTTGATTCTGTGTTTCAGGCCTTCCGCCTCACCTTTTTTTGAACCAGCTAACTTCGTCTTCAGACTAGAAATTTTATTGTCTAAATTTCTTATGTCAGCAGTGTATTTATCCACAGAAATAATTTGAGTATTCAGGCAGGAGCCAAAAAGAAACGCTTTATCCTCTGGGGTCATCATTCCAAGGGAAAGAACGGCTGTCACCTGGCTGTTTACAAACTCAGCAGAAGAGGTTTTCAGGCCACTCAGCATTTGTTGAAGAAGCTCTGCTGTTAAACCAAGCGTTTTTTCCTTATCCTTATCCCGACCAGCGGTAAATTCAAAGCTCATTACCTTGGCAGACAGTTTTACAACGTCGTTATATAACTGCTCTCTTATTTCTGGTGAAGGAGGAGCCTCTCTGGAGTAAGATCTCCTCAGCAGCTGGAAATACTTTTGGATTGCACCTCTTGCCTCTTCTGCTGATTTAGCCTTGATCCCTTTGTTAGCCACTTTGGAAAGGAATTTTGGTGGTTTATCTCGATCAGACTGATGACTTTTCTCACCATTACGCTTCATAAAAGTGTCAGAAAGATGATCCAGAGCATCGACCTGTTTTGGCTTTATTGCTGCATGATCAACCTGGTAATGTTCAGTATTCGTTTTTCTAATTTGACTGTCACAGGAGACACTACCAACTTTATGATGATTATCCTGTGCGGAATTCTGACCTTTGTCAGACTTCTGATGTTTCTGATCATACCTTGGAACGTTTCCACCAGGTACTCTGTTCACACCCATAGCATTACTTCCTTTTAATTCTATGGATTTAAATATAGCTTGTTGCTTAAAGCTGATAAGTAGCTGGCCAAATGGGATCATATATTTCTACCTGAATGAACAGTCACTATGCAAGGACAACACAGGGAGCATAGCCGTTACATGACCCAAGTTGTAACGCCACGGAGTGACATACACCTGATCAGAAAATATGACCTTTTTTGATCAACTACTTACCCTTAATCACTCAGTTTATGAGACCTTTAATCAGATCTTCTTTATAGTGCTGCATCCAATTAATTGACAGGCGCTGGCTGCGAATAATGGTTTGCAGATCCCGCAAGGCAAGATCAAACTCATCATTGATTACCAGGTAGTCAAACTCACCATAATGGGACATTTCACTGACTGCCTGAGACATGCGCCTTTCAATGATCGAAAGGTCATCGGTAGCCCGCCCGATCAACCGTTCCCTCAGAGCCTCTAGAGAAGGCGGCAGGATAAAGATTGATACGGCATCAGGCAACAAACGGCGTACCTGCTGCGCCCCCTGCCAGTCAATCTCCAGAATAACATCTTCACCTTTGTTCAGCTGTTCACGAACCCAGTGTGCCGAGGTTCCATAATAATTTCCAAAGACTTCAGCATGCTCAAGAAACATGCCTTTGCTCAACATGTCCCGGAAGCCTTCGACAGAGGTAAAGTGATAGTTTACGCCATCCTGCTCACCAGGCCGGATACCCCGGGTGGTATGAGAGACCGACACACGCACATGGGGCGTAGATTCCACCATGGCCTTTACCAGGCTTGTCTTGCCAGCGCCGGAAGGGGCAGCGATTATATAAAGTTTGCCAATATTCATGAACACTCCAGGGAAGCCTCCCTGTTTTAAACCTATGTACTTCAGGATAAGTCAGACTAAGAAATAAGCCCTGTTATTTACCACAAGACAAAAATAACTTGTTGATTATATAAGGTTTCCTATTCAATATTCTGAACCTGCTCACGCATTTGCTCGATCAGGACCTTAAGATTAACAGCGGTCTGGGTAAGTCCAGCATGAATGGACTTGGACGACAGGGTATTTGCCTCCCGGTTGAGTTCCTGCATCAGAAAATCCAATCGCCGTCCAACCGCTCCCTGCCCGGGGCTTTTCAGTGTTCGGCGCACTTCCGCTATATGCGTTTCCAGACGATCCAGCTCTTCATCGACATCCATCTTCTGAGCCAACATCACCATTTCCTGCTCCAGCCTCTCCGGATTTAACTCCTGTCTGGCTTCAGCCAGTCGATCAAGGATTTTCTCACGCTGGCTTTGCAGAATGTCTGGCAGCAACCCACGAAGCCGCTGCACCTCATCCCCCATTTTATCCAAACGGGCCTCAATGAAAGACTGCAGTTCCTGTCCTTCCCGCTGTCTCATCTCATTCAGTTGAATAAGCGCTGTGTTGAACCCTTTTATGGCAGCCCGATGAACAACGGCCATTTCCGTCTCTTCATTGCTCTGCACGCCGGGCCACTGCAGAACCTCAAGAGGATTGACCGGTGCAACCCGGGAAAAATGGGCCTCAACCTCACGCACTGCCAGTTGCAGCTTTTCCAGCAGGACACGATTCAGGTCAAGCACCTGTTCTTTCTCAACCAGCTGAAATTTCAGGCTGCATTCAACCTTGCCTCGTTTCAGCTGCTTGCGAATCAGTTCTCTCAACGCAGGCTCGATCTCCCGTGCCTGTTCCATGAGACGGAAGTGGGGTTCAAGGTAACGGTGATTAACGGATCGAATCTCCCATACCAGGCTTCCCCAATCCTCCTGTATCTGAACACGGGCGAATGCAGTCATGCTGGAAGTCATGAAATACTCTTTAATCGGTGGGCTAATAAACACTCATTATTTCAGAAGTTTATCCACAAAATAAACCGATGAGATAAGATTTTGGAAAAACTATAGTTCTAAAAATACTGACCACTTGGGCGTATGTCATTGATTTAATAACGCAGCATCAACAAAGAGAGCTGATTATTCAAACTCTATTTTCCCGAAAACCCACTGAACAGTTATAATTCCGCAAATTTTGCAGTGCTCACGTTTTTTCAGACATACCAAGGTAACCCAAATGCGCCCTAGCGGAAGAACGGCAGACCAATTACGTGATGTAAACATCACCCGCAACTATACCAAACACGCAGAAGGATCTGTGCTCGTTGAGTTTGGCGATACCAAAGTCATCTGTACCGCGTCGGTCGAACGCGGTGTACCCCGGTTTCTCAAAGGAACCGGCCAGGGCTGGATCACCGCCGAGTACGGCATGCTACCCCGGTCCACCACGGAACGGATGGGGAGGGAAGCCTCCAGAGGCAAGCAGGGTGGCAGGACGCTGGAGATTCAACGCCTGATCGGCCGTGCCTTGCGTGCGGCGGTAGACATGAAAAAGCTCGGTGAAAACACCATTAATATTGACTGTGATGTGATTCAGGCCGACGGTGGCACACGCACAGCCTCAATTACCGGATCCTGTGTGGCACTAGTGGATGCACTGCGCTATATGCAGGAGAAGAAGATGGTCAAAAGTGATCCTTTCCTGCACATGATTGCCGCCGTTTCCGTGGGAATCTACAAAGGCAGCCCGGTTCTTGACCTTGATTATCCTGAGGACTCCAGTGCCGAAACGGACATGAACGTTGTGATGACCGATGCTGGCGGCTTTATCGAGGTCCAGGGAACGGCAGAAGCAGCCCCTTTCAGCCAGAATGAAATGCTGGCGATGATGGCCTTGGCACGATCCGGTATTGAGGAAATTATCGAGTTACAGAAAAAAGCGTTAGCAGAATGACACTTTACTGCCTGCCCTTTTGCTTGAGCTATTTTTAATAGAACCCGGCTATATGCCGGGTTCTTACTCTGTAACAGGTCAGCAGTATGATTATTGCACTCATTGGTTCCCATGGAACGGGTAAAACAACGCTCTGCAACGCTCTGGTGAAAGAGCTTGGGAGTGAATGGTCGCTGTTCAGCGACTATTACCGGAAAATCGCAAAACATCTGAAGTATAAGACGCCCCGCGATGCAATAGTTGAAGATCAGGCAATCCGTCAGGTGACTTCCACGGCCATGGCGGGATCGGCACTGGGTGCCATGCTTGAGTGGACAGACAATCTGCAAGGTCATGGCATTATCGATACAGGCCCTCCGTCATTACTTGCCTACCATCGATATTGGCTGAAAATATGCGAGACTCCTATCAGCCCTTATATGCTCAAGCTGGCCAACGCCATTAGCCAGAAAATTGATGCTTACTGCTATCTGCCAACAGGAAAATTTGCACTGGAGAGTGACGGCATTCGCAGTGACGATATCATTTTCCAGAAAGATATTGATCAGTGGGTACTGTGCAACACCGTCGATCCCGGAATATCTGAAAAAAAGATCCTGATGATGGAAAGTACTGATATTGAAAAAAGAACCGACGAATGTATCCAGATGATCCAAAGCTTCATCAGAAAATAACAGTATATTAATCTTTTCTTAATTAATTGATGAAATATCCGGACTCTGATAGATCGTACCAAGCACCCTTCGACTCCGCTCAGGGTGAACGGAGATTGTACACTTCAAACCCATTGAAACCATGTACTAACGCCCGGATCAACTTCACGAACACTCATTTTACGGCAAAGTACCCAATGTCCTGTTTACTCCGTCGGGCGGGCCATTTTACTGGCGTGCGGAAGAGTATCATCGCTATTTTCTGGTCGTTTTCGAGTATTGTTGCCTGAGTTAGCTATAAAGCCCGGGCCTGAACTGCTGCCAGGTTGGTTATTCTGGTGATACTCCGGGGCGTATTGAGGGGTAAGCTTGAATTTCTCACAAACCCATGGGTTATTAATCATCCTGAAAAAGTTGGTATCCGGTACATACGTCAGTTGTTTACCGCACTCTTTGACCAATGCTTCCATGTTGTTTGATGTTTTTATGTACGATAAAACCGATAAGATCCTGCTGCTTTGCGACCAGGCATGCAATAAACTTTCCGAGGAGATCTCCACCTGCTGGATTTTCTGATCCCGTTTTGCCAGTTGATGCACATTCAGGCAGCCAACAATTACAGAAGACAGCGCTTCTGGATCCAGGCCTGAAGCCATCAGGCTCGCCCTGAATTCAAATGCGAACTGCAAATAAAACAGACATGCCTCAGGGCCAGGTATGGGCATTTGGGCGTGGCGATGGGTCAATGCTGTTCTGAGGATTTGTTTGTCACCAGCGGCCAGCATGCCAGCAGCGCGTTTATCGTCCAGCATCATACTGACCAGCTTTGAGTCAGGGTTGGTCATTTGTGCCAGCACTCGGGTCATCTTTGCCTGCAGGACACCCCGAATTTTCTGTACGCCGGATTCATCCCCCGGAAACACTCTGTTAGCCTCAATATCGATAATTGTTTGTGGGGAACTCAAGTCGAATAGTTGGGGTGCCGGGGGGTATAGACCCAGAGCATTCTGATAGGCTAACTGATGTCTGAACAGGTTGAGGGCTTGAGTTGTTTTTTCCACTGCAGCAGCGTTATCAAAGAGGGTCTGGTTTTTCAGAATATAGTTCTTGACCGCAGCTTTCCGGTCACTGTTCAGGTTTTCGTACGGGATGGTGATTCGCGTTGTTTCATAAACCAGGTTTTTCTTCAGACGTTTCGATGCTTCAATATTCCATCCCTCTACCATCAGAGTTTCCAGGCTGTTAATGCACTCACCCAAATATTGAAGGCCTCCTCCTTCCAGCCTGCCCTCCGTTTTACCGATAGGCATTTGCACATTAATGGCCGTGGCGATGGCACATTCGGCAATAAATCTTTTGCCCTGCTCTTTGGCAATGCATTTGGACAAGCCAAATTTAGCCAGCAAGGTAGTCTCAATCAATGGAAAATTAATCAATGACGCATTTGTTCTGATAATTTTGATTTTTCGGGACAACTCCTCCTGGCATACTTTCGTTCTTTGGTGAGGAAAACAGGTGTTATATAAATAACGGGGAGCAATAAGTTTCACCTCCTTTCCAAGGTGATTGATAGCACTTGTTTCTGTTTGCGTGGCTACATCCCGAGTCTGAACGACAGGACAGAATGACTGAGCGGGTTTGGGTTGAATATTCATGGCAACCAGCACTCCTGAATTAACCTGCCAGCATTTTTTAACTGTGATATTGACTGTGTGTCTATTTAAAAAGTTCCATACACAACGGGCTGCAAATCGACATATTACAGAGTGATCGGTCAAACCAGATACTTTATTCTTTTTTATTCACTAAAAATAAAAAAAGGAGATTGCCAACGTCGTTGACTCTCTCCTTTTTCAGCAATGTTCCCATTTATCCGGGAACAACAAAATGATGAATCAGGTTCAGAAAATAGTCAGAACCCCAGCTCCCAGTCATAATCAATGATGACCGGTGCATGGGATGAGAAGGCCTGACCCTTGTAGATACCGCCATTCAGCACGCGGTGACGCATGCCCGGAGTGATAATCTGGTAATCAATGCGCATGCCAACATTGTCATGGCGCAGATACTCATCTTGCCACCAGCTGTACTTGCCCGCCTCCCGGTCAACCTCACGGTAAGCATCAAAGAAGCCCATATCACCCAGCAAACCTTCCATCCAGCCACGCTCCGCCTGATTGAAACCTGAGACCTCCTGGGCATCACGCCAGTTGGCCACATCAATCTTGCGGTGTGCAATGTTCCAGGTGCCACACATAAGGAACTCACGACGCTTACGACGTTGTTTGCTTAAGTGGTGGGAATAGCCGTCCAGGAAACGGTACTTGAAATTCAGGTTTTCTTCAGTGTCACCTTCCGGTACGTACAGGCTGACAAGACTGATCTTGTCAAAGTCTGCCTGAAGGTAACGGCCGGTTTCATCAACCTCAGGAATACCAAGGCCGCTGATAATAGCCTTGGGAGCATGACGGGTATAGATGGCTACACCGCCTCGCTCAGCCCTGTTGTAACCACTGAAAGCATAACCAAAGTAGCCATCAAGAAAATACTGATCCTCAATCACCTGCTCGTCTTCACGAGTATCCTGCAGACAGATAAGGTCAGCATCCTGCTCCAGGAGCCAGTCAAACAGGCCTTTTTCCCGTGCGCTTTTAATGCCTTCGCAATTTAAACTGATAACTCTCATCGAATACACCTTACCAGGCCGTTTACACGCTCTGGCATTAAGCTTGTTACCTCGGCAAGACAGTAACCGGAAAAACAGAAACTGAAGACCTGCAAAACCATTTGAGCAAATCTCAGCCTGAGCAGCAGTTGCTTTGATCAGGATGAACGACGACTAAAGTCTATGCTTTTCAAGGATACAGTTACTCAACCGGGATTAACCCTGCATCAACTGTACGACAGAGTTGGTAAGAGCCCTCACCCCTATTATAAGGCATGATTAACATTCTTATGGTACGGTTGAACACAGAAATTTCTGGATTATATCGGACAAATGATAACGGGTCGCCTCCCGTATGTTTATCCGCATAAATCCGGTCTCTTCTACAGCAGCCTGCAGTTCTGACGAAGTGACACCTGACGGTTTCCGTAATTTCACACCTGCTGACCGGGATGCAACCAATATTATAAATTGCACAATATCTCTGAAATAACACCCCACACAGGGGATTTAGGGTTGTATATTGGTATAAGATCAGCCCTTGAGTCCGGCACTACGGGCATATAGCGAACAGGACCCTCCCGATGCATCAGTACCAAAAAGAATTTCTGGATTTCGCCATTGAGCAGCAGGTGCTCCGTTTTGGAGAGTTCACCCTGAAGTCCGGAAGAAAATCTCCCTACTTCTTTAATGCCGGGTTATTCCATAGCGGTGAAGCCATCAGCAAACTCGGTCAGTTTTATGCCTCAGCCATGGTCAATGCCGGGCTTGAATTTGACCTGCTGTTTGGGCCCGCCTATAAAGGTATCCCCCTGGCCACAGCTACCGCTGTCGCATTGTTCGAAAGGCATAACCGGAATGTGCCGTGGTGCTTCAATCGCAAGGAGGCCAAAGATCACGGCGAAGGAGGGAATATTGTCGGTGCGCCCCTGGAAGGGCGAGTCGTGATTGTTGATGATGTTATCACGGCAGGCACAGCGATTCGTGAAGTGATAACCATTATTGAGCAAACAGACGCGACGCCCGCAGCCGTTGTGGTCGCCATGGATCGTCAGGAAAAAGGGCAAGGGGAGTCTTCAACGCCAGGAGAGTCCGCAACGCTAAAAGAGCTTTCTGCCATCCAGGAAGTAGAGCGTGATTTCAATATTCCGGTGTTGAGTATTGTTTCCCTGTCTGACTTGCTTGAGTATAGTGAACATCATCCGGAGATCCGCCGATACGCACCGGAAATTAAAGCCTATAGAGATGCCTATGGAGTATGAGGTCGTCATTATACTGTTTGTTAAAGTGCGACCGTAGCCAATCTGGCTGCGGCGCAGGATCTATAAAAATATAGAAATATTGACGACAAGCGTCTGCTGATAAAAAAAGTATTTTAGCTAATAAGAAACTGACACGGCCGGGGGAGGCACACGTGATTAGCTTTAAGTTAAATGGACAAACGGTAAATGTCGACGCACCGGGAGATACACCGTTGCTCTGGGTGGTTCGTGAACATTTGACCATGAAAGGCACAAAATTCGGTTGCGGTATGGGCTTATGTGGTGCCTGTAGCATGCTAATCGATGGTGTGAGTACCCGAACCTGCATCATGCCGGTTCAAGCCGTGGCCAATCGACATATCACCACCATTGAAGGCCTTGGTAACCCACAAATGATGTCCACTTTGCAGAACGCTTGGGTTGAAGCCGACGTTCCCCAGTGTGGCTATTGCCAAAGTGGGCAAATCATCAGTGCTACCGCATTGCTGAGCCAGAACAACAACCCCAGTGACAGCGATATCGACATCGCCATGAGCGGCAATATCTGCCGATGCGGCACCTATCCCAATGTAAAAAAAGCCATCAAAAATGCAGCGGCAGATTTAAGAAATGGCAAAGGCCGTTTGCAAGCGGTTCAGGTATTTGATCCAACGGCAACTGCATCACCGGAGACACAGGAGGTGCAGTCATGAGTGTCATTGAACAACCACTAACGCAAAACAAACAGACATTAGAAAACAGCTCCCGCCGTAGCTTTCTCAAAAAAATGGGCATTGTCGGTGGTGGTTTAGTGGTGGGAATTCCACTGACGGGCTGTGCCAGTGTTAAATTTCCCAATGCCATGGATGGTGATTTGCAACCCAATGCATTGCTGCAAATTACCGCCAATAATGACATTTATTTTTATCTTCCCCGTTCCGAAATGGGCCAGGGCGTATACACGGGCCTGACCACCATGCTGGCGGAAGAACTCGACGTTCATCCGGGTAAAATCCAGGTTAAAAATGTTGGCGCTCACGAAGAATATGCAAACCCGGAATATGGACTGCAACTGACCGGTGGTAGCAACAGCATTCGTGTGCATTTTATTCCGCTGCGGCAAATGGCTGCAAATGTCCGTATGGTTATTCGACAGGCGGCCGCACAAGTACTTCAACTGCCGCTGGATCAAATTCAAACGGATAACGGCATGATTGTCGCCAATGGTAAAAAGCTGCCTTACGGTGACTTTACCAAAGTGGCTGCTCATTTGAGTCTTCCTGAAGAGACACCGCTCAAGAAAAAAGCAGACTTCAAATACATTGGTAAACACTCAAAACGTTTGGACGCCGTAGCGAAAAGCACAGGCTCAGCGGAATTTGGTCTGGACGTGGAGTTTGCTGGCCTGCACCGGGCGGCATTAAAACGCTGCCCCGTATCGGGTGGCACCGTGAAAAACTTTGATGATAGCAAAGTGAAAAGCCTGCCCGGCGTCAAAGCCGTGGTCAGCATCTTTAACGGTGTGGCCGTGGTAGCGGATCATTACTATCAGGCAAAAGCCGCCTTGCCTGTGCTGGACGTACAATGGGAATTACCGGAGACCCTGTCTGACTTTTCCAGTGACTCCACTGAAGCAGGCAACGGCAAACAATTATTTAAAGCTGCATTGGATAGCGATGAATCCGATAATGCACACAAAGAAGGCAACGGTCGTGATGCATTAAAAACCTCTGATACGGTTGTGTCCGGAGAGTATTGGGCCCCCTACCTGGCCCACGCCACAATGGAGCCGATGAATTGCACGGCGAAATTCACCGGTAATAAATTAGAAATCTGGACAGGCTGCCAAAACCCGGGTGTTGCTGCCAAATTAGCCGCCTTTTACGGTGATGTAGCAAAAGACGATGTAACTGTTCACAGTACGTTCCTGGGAGGAGGGTTCGGACGTCGTATCTCAAGCGATTATGTTGCAGAAGCCGTTTCCATAGCCAAAGCATCGGGTTTTCCGGTGCAACTGATCTGGAGCCGTGAAGACGATACAAAACGCGATTATTATCGTCCTGCATCCATGGCTGAATTTCAGGTTGGCCTGGATAAAGACGGTAATATTGACAGCTGGAACGTTAAGCGCTCCGGTCCAAACATCCTGCCCTATACCATCGACGAAGTGACCGATGCCATGATGCCGGGATTCCTGCCGGATGGCATGGTTGATTGGATCAGTAAAGCGGGTTATGGCCTGTTTGACGGCTGGACGGTCGATCCTACTTCCGTCGAAGGCTTATTCGAAGATTATGATGCCAACCATAAATCCGTTGACCACGTGACGGTTGATCCGGGGCTACCGGTAGGTTTCTGGCGCAGTGTTGGTCACTCATTCAGTGGCTTCTTTAAAGAAAGCATGATGGATGAAGTGGCCATTTCGCAACAACAAGACCCTGTCGCCTATCGCCTGAAACACTTAAAAAGTAATCCTCGACTGGCGAACACGCTGAAGCTGGCAGCCGAAAAAGCGGGATGGGGAAAATCCTTGCCTGAAGGTCACTATCACGGCGTAGCCGTTCATGCTTCGTTCCTGTCTTACGTGACTCAAATCGCAGAGGTGTCGGTGAACAACGGTCAAATTAAAGTTCACAAAGTGACCTGTGTGCTGGATTGCGGCTTGGCGGTTAACCCTGAAATCGTTATCCAGCAAATGGAAAGTGGCATCCTGTTTGGCTTAACCGCTGCCCTTTACGGTGAGATCACCGTTAAAGACGGTGCAGTGGTGCAAAGTAACTTCCATGATTACCCGATACTGCGAATGAATGAATCACCAGACATTGAGGTAGTCATTGTAGAAAGTGATGAAGCACCAACGGGTGTCGGTGAACCCGGTTTACCGCCCATTGCCGGTGCCGTGGGCAATGCCATCTTTGCCGCAACGGGTAAGCGTTTAAGAAGCTTGCCTCTTAAACTGAGTTAATTTGAGTGTGGTGCTTCGTCCCTTGCTCTCTGAGGGACGAGGACCAGTTATGCGCAAAGGTTTAATTAAAACAATATGCAAGATTCACAATTAGAAGTATTAAATGGTTGTTTATCCTGCCTTGAGCAAGGCGAGAACATTACCCTCGTCAGTGTGGCTAAAACCTGGGGTACCTCCCCCCGCCCGGTAGGCTCCCTTTTAGCGGTAAGTTCTTCTGGTCGTTTTTTTGGCAGTGTCAGTGGCGGTTGTGTTGAAGAAGATTTGATCGAACAGCTAGCCCAACACCCGGTCAGATTTGTACAAAAAATCATGTACGGAGAAACGGCCGAAGAGCGTCACCGTTTTGGATTGCCTTGTGGCGGTGCTTTAGAACTGATGGCGGAACCTCTCAATGACATTAAAGACGTTGAATGTCTGATTGATCATATTGCAACCAGAAAAACCTGCTTAAGAAAGGTAAGCCTGGAAACGGGTCAGGTGACTTATCTTACCTGGCAGCAACAGGCACCCGAGCTGTCACCAACCCACTGGCAAAACGTATTTGGCCCAACCTGGCGATTAATGGTGATTGGTGCCGGTGAAACTGGCCGATATCTGGCCGAATTTGCCCAGGGCCTTGGGTTTGAAGTGTTGGTTAGTGATCCCAGGCCTGATTATCGGAGCAACTGGCCCTTAAAAGACTTACCGCTGTTACAAGGTTTTCCTGACGATATCATTCAGGATTTAAACGTGGATGTTCGTACAGCCATTGTCGCCGTCGCCCATGACCCGAAAGTAGACGACATGGCGTTACTCACCGCCTTAAAAAGCGATGCCTTCTATGTTGGTGCCCTTGGCTCGAAACTCAACAACCAGGAACGCCGCGCCCGCCTCAGGGAACACTTTGATTTCACTGAAGCTGAAGTTAACCAGCTCCATGGCCCGGTGGGATTGAATATCGGCAGTAAATCCCCGGCTGAAATTGCGCTGTCTATTCTTGCTGAAATCACAGCCATTAAAAATGGCATACAGCCTGGTAAGGCACTGGAAAAGAAAGAAGATCAAATCAGTCAGACGGTCGCCTGTGACATCCGTTAGCATTTCAGCTTCGAACCCTGGCGAAAAAATAACGGCGGTTATTTTAGCCGCCGGTAAAGGGACGCGATTTAACGGCCATAAAATGATGCATGGTATTAACGGCATTCCTATGGCCATCCGCAGTGCATTGAATGCTCAGCCCCATGTTCATCACGTTTTAGTTATCGTCAGGCCTCAGGATCACCGCCTCAAACGTGCATTGGATAAATACCGGCTTGCCTACACGGACAACCCTGATTTTGAACAAGGTATGAGTTCATCCATTGTGCAAGCCATTGACCATATTCCTGACGATCAACATATCCTTCTCTGCCTGGGAGATATGCCCCACATCGAACCTGATACTTACCAGCGCCTTATTGCAGGTTTTAGAAACCATGAATTCAAGAAAATCATCAGGCCGATCTATCAATCTGAAGATCCGATTCCGGCCCACCCCGTGTTATTTCCCGCATCTCTTCAGGCAGATTTGAAGTTACTCAGTGGCGATGCAGGGGCTAAACCTATTCTTAAGATCAACCAGCCGATTTTGCTGGAAACATCTGACGAAGGCGTGATCAAGGATATTGATTACTATACCGGTCATAACGAAATAGTTGGTCAGGTATCCGGTGCCTGACCATGGCCAGACACCAGGAAAACCAGAACTTATCTGAACGCCGCCGCAGAAAGAATTTGCCACTGATCCGCCCAGTTTTCCGTGGGCTTGCGCTTGAATTCACTGCGAACATACTGGGCAATTCGGCCTTCGGCAGCAGCCAGCATCAGATTTGCAGTTACGCTGACGGTCAGGCGGGGTCGCACACCTTCCTTGATTTCCGCTTCACGTAACGTCTGCTTGAGTTGTGTCTCCAGACGGTCAAACAGCTGAGTCACACGCTGGCGCAACCGCTCGGTCTCACCAGCCAATGCATCCCCGGTCAGGATACGGGTCAAGCCGGGGTTTTTCTCACAGAAGCCAATCAGCAACAGCAGGATCTTTTCACACCTTGCAGTCACATGGGGCTCTTCAGAAAGAATCAGCGAGATTCGGGAAAACAGCGTCTCCTCAATAAACTCGATCAGCCCTTCAAACATTTTTGCCTTGCTCGGGAAGTGACGGTACAGGGCCGCTTCGGAAACACCCACCGCTCTGGCCAGGGCCGAGGTGGTAATCCGGTTCCCCGGAGCCGTCTCCAGCATATGAGCCAGGGCTTCCAGAATCTGCTGCTTGCGAGAAATTTTCTGAGACATATCCATTATGAGTACTAAACACTATCTCCGGTTATCAGGGTGCCCACTCCCCGGTCAGTTAACAGTTCAAGCAGAACGGCATGTGGCACCCGGCCGTCAATGATGTGCGCTGTTTTTACACCGCACTTCACGGCATTAAGCGCGCATTGTATCTTGGGAAGCATACCGCCATAAATAGTTCCGTCAGCAATTAATGCTTCGACCTGCTCTGAGTTCAGCCCGGTCAGCAGGTTGTCATCCTTATCCAGCAGGCCTGCCGTATTGGTCAGTAACAACAGTTTTTCTGCCACCAGCTCTTCCGCCAGGCGTCCGGCAACGAGGTCGGCGTTGATATTGTAGGAGGCACCGGCATCATCCACCCCGATAGGCGCAACCACCGGAATAAAGTCGGAGTTTTGCAGCATGGTGATGATATCGGTGTCGATGGATTCCACTTCGCCCACCTGACCAATATCAATAATCTCCCGTGCGGTTATCTCCGGGGTCACCTCGGTCACCAGCAACCGTTTGGCACGAATAAATCGACCATCCTTGCCGGTAACACCAACAGCCCGCCCGCCATTGTTGTTGATAAGTGTCACTATCTCCTTGTTTACCAGCCCGCCCAATACCATCTGTACCACATCCATGGTATTGGAGTCGGTGACTCGCATGCCCTGGACAAAGCGGCTTTCGATGTTCAGCCGTTTCAGCATGTCGCCTATCTGTGGACCGCCACCGTGAACCACCACAGGATTAATACCCACCGCCTTCAGCAAGACCACGCCCTGGGCAAAGCTGTTTTTCAGTTCGTCGTTTTCCATGGCATTGCCACCGTATTTAACGACGACGGTCTTACCGGCGTAGCGTTGCAAATAGGGCAGTGCCTCGGTCAGAACCGTGGCGATTTCCTGAGAGGATAAAGCAGGCTTATCCATGACTCCTCCTGCGGTGCTCTAACTGATTGAGCGTGGTGTCCGGGCCTGTTGACGTTTCGTGGCGGGCTCATTTTGAACTGGCAACGTAACATCAACAGGCCCTGGTTATTTTTTATTGGTGAAGGCCTGGCACAATCAGCCACGCCCTGGTGACAAAAATCCGTAATCAGTGGGTTCCGGAGTGCCCAAAGCCTCCGGCACCACGGTCACTCTCGTCAAAGCTTGCCACAATCTCCAGTCGGGCCTGAACCACGGGAACCAGTATTAACTGGGCAATACGCTCCCCCGGCTGAACCGTGAACGTGGTATTTCCCCGGTTCCAGCAGGAGACCATCAGCTGCCCCTGGTAGTCAGAGTCAATCAGTCCCACAAGATTACCCAGAACGATGCCATGCTTATGACCCAGGCCGGAGCGGGGAAGGATCATCGCCGCCAGGGACGAGTCTTCAATGTGGATGGCCATACCGGTAGGCAGCAACTGGGTTTGACCCGGCTCCAGAGTCATCGGTTGATCAAGACAGGCTCGCAGATCAATACCTGCTGAGCCTTCTGTGGCATATTCCGGCAATGGAAACTCTGTGCCCAGCCGTGGATCCAGAATACGGGTTTTCAGTGTTCTCATGTCGTTTAATTCCCTGTGTATTTACCGTGAAATGCCTTTCAAGGCTGTTCAACTGTCTCAGTTACAGGCTGCTGGCTTTTCCACTTTCTGAAACGGCGGGCAACAATTTGCAGCAGCTTGCGGGACACCACCTTTTTCGATGCTCTTGGTAATGGCTCTTCCAGCGCTTCGCCGATGACAGTGACTTCATTGCTGTCGCTGCTGAAGCCAATCTCCCGGTCACCCACATCATTGGCCACCACCAGATTCATCTTCTTGCGGCGCAGCTTATCCGCAGCGTAGCCCAGTACATTGTGCGTCTCTGCGGCAAAACCCACCACAAAGGGCGGTGTGTCCAGAGCGGAGACCGAAGCAATAATATCGGGGTTCCGTACCAGTTTAATCTCCAGGGTTTCACTGCCATTGTCAGGGTCTTTCTTGATCTTTTCCCGGGCAACCTCGGCAGGGCGATAGTCACTGACAGCAGCACAACCGATAAAGATATCCACATCGGCTATCCGGTCATGAACCGCCTGATGCATATCCCTGGCACTGACCACATCCACCCGCCGGACCCGATCCGGTGTGTCCAGATTCACCGGGCCACTGATCAGGGTAACCGTTGCCCCGGATGCAACAGCCGCTTCGGCAATGGCAAAGCCCATTTTTCCGGAACTGTGGTTGGAAATATACCGAACCGGATCAATATCTTCGCGGGTGCCGCCAGCGGTGATCATGATATTCACCCCGGTGAGAATATCATGGCTGAACAGCCCCGATGTTTTTTCCACAATCAGCTCAGGGTCTAGCATCCTGCCCGGGCCGATATCACCACAGGCCTGGCTGCCATCGCCCGGGCCAAACAAATGGATATTCCGCTCCAGCAGCTCTTCGCAATTTCGCTGGGTCACACTATCACGCCACATCCCCTGGTTCATGGCCGGTGCCAGGCAGATAGGTGCACTGGTGGCCAGGCACAAAGTGGTTAACAGATCATCCGCATGGCCACCGGCCAGTCGTGCAATAAAGTCAGCCGTGGCAGGGGCAATCAGAACCACATCCGCCCAGCGGGCCAGTTCGATATGCCCCATGGCCGCTTCCGCCCCGGTGTCGAGCAGATCCAGATGCACCGGGTTGTGAGACAGTGCCTGCAGGGTTAACGGGGTAATAAACTCACAGGCGGCACTGGTCATGACCACACGGACATCAGCCCCCAGTTTGGTCAGCAGACGAATCAGCTCTGCACTCTTATAAGCAGCAATGCCACCGGTAACACCAAGAACAATGCGTTTGTTACTTAGCTGTTGCATTTTTTGCAAATTTCCTCAGGGAATTAAACCGGCAATTTTTTGTCTGAGTAGTCAGGAACCGCACAGAACGCCATGGGCTACTCACCATAAATCCGCTCCATCATAGCAGTGAATAGCTGACGGTATAACCACCATAAAAGCCCGGAGTCATCATTTGCTACCAAGAGAAAAGATACTGGCCATGGGCCCTTCAGCCCTCACTGAAGCGGAGCTATTGGCACTGCTGTTAAGAACGGGTTGCCAGGGTATGAACGTGATGGAACTGGCCAGCCATCTGCTGGAACAGTTTGGTGGCCTGGAAAAACTGCTGACCACCCGCCATCAGCATCTTATGTCCGTTAAAGGCCTTGGGCCTGCCAAAGCTACGCAGCTCAGCGCTACCCTGGAGCTTTGCCGAAGGGTACTGCGTGAAAAGGTAGCCAACTCCGATGTTATCTCCAGCCCGGAGTCAACCCGGGAGTACCTGCAGCTGCACTTCCAGGGTCTTCAGCGAGAGCAGTTTGCCTGTCTTTTTCTGGACACCCGGCACCGGGTTATTACGCTGGAAACACTCTTTCAGGGCACCTTGAACACAGCCACCGTTCATCCCAGGGAGGTGGTGAAGCAGGCGCTGGCGTTGAATGCAGCATCACTGATTCTCTGTCACAACCACCCATCGGGCGACCCTGAGCCCAGTCAGGCTGACATTCGCATTACCCAACGGTTGAAAGAGGCGTTGCAACTGGTGGATATTCAGGTGCTGGATCATATGATTGTGGGACAGGGAAAGATACTATCCATGGCGGAACGAGGGCTGGTTTAGCTTTCCATGCTCAGCAGTGAAACCTAATCATCAGACTCCGGGTGCTCGTCACCGTCATAAATGTCATCGGGCTCAGGTGCAAGAAACCACTCATCCAGTTTCATAGAGAGCTGATCAACACCGGTTTTCTTGAGCGAAGAGAATAACTGAACACTCACCTGTGGGAATCGGGACAGATCCTTTTTGAGGCTGTTCAGAACCTGTTTGGCGGCCCCCTGTTTCAGTTTGTCCGCCTTGGTGAGCAGTATGTGCAGCGGTAAGTTTGCACTTACACTCCAGTTAAGCATCATCTGATCGAACTCTTTCATCGGATGACGAATATCCATCAACAACACCAGGCCAACCAGCGCCTCACGGCGCTCCAGATAATCGGTCATGTGATGCTGCCACTCTTGCTTCATGGCTTCAGGCACTTTGGCATAACCATAGCCCGGAAGATCCACCAGAAAGACACCATCCTGCACGTCAAAGAAGTTGATGAGCTGGGTTCTTCCCGGCGTCTTACTGGTACGAGCCAGTTTGTTGGAACCCGTCAGCGCATTCAGGGCGCTGGACTTTCCTGCATTAGAGCGACCTGCAAAGGCCACTTCACGACCTTCATTCTCCGGACACTGGCTCAGCCTGGCCGCGCTCTTGTAAAAAGAGGCCTGGCGGTAATTTAATGAAGATCTGGTATCACTCATGGGGTTTCATCTATTCCAGTAATCTTTGCTGATTGCCAATAAGTAGTTAACCAAATGAAATCATATATTTCTGACTAAGTTGTCAGTCACTCTGCGGCGTTGCAACTCCGGTCACATAGCTACGGCTATGCTCCCTACGTTGCGCCTTGCATAGCAACTGCCCACTTAGCCAGAAATATACGATTCCATTTGGCCAACTACGTAAGCCGGTGATAAATAAGCACGGGACTCAATAAATCACGTAAAAGAGATCAGCAAACGGGCAACGGGAGCCTGTCCGACTCCCGGGTATTACTTCCAACGGATCGATATCGCTCTGCCTGTACCGGTCGCCGGTTGAGTAGTTTATACTATCGTCGTTCAAGGTACATGCCGTCATGTCACCTGATGCTGAAACAGACAGAAAGCAGATGCGAATCTCTGTATAGGTCTTGTTTCGCTAAACAATAAAAGCTGTCAGGTCTGATGAATAATAACAGCCATTTAAGGCAAACGCCGTAACTGGGTCAGGTAATGAAAAAAGTCATTCTCACTCTGGTAATTTCTTTGGGGATAACGGGCATCGCCTTTGCCAAAGGCGATGCAGCAGCAGGCAAGAGCAAAGCAACGACCTGCGCCGCCTGCCATGGTGCCACAGGGATCAGTCTTGCTCCAAACTGGCCAAATCTCGCCGGTCAGGGGGAGCGTTACCTGATCAAACAGATCACTGAAATCAAGGACGGCACACGCTCTGTGCCAGAGATGATGCCCTTTGTCAGCGCTCTGACCACGCAGGATATTGCTGACCTGGCGGCTTACTTTGCCAGTCAGCCAGCCCCTCAGGGAGCAACTGACACCAAGTATGTCACATTGGGTCAAGCACTTTACCGTGGTGGGGATGCCAAGAAAGGTATTCCGGCCTGCTCCAGCTGTCACTCTCCCACGGGTAAGGGTAACTTCCTGGCGGGCTTCCCCTTACTGGCGGGCCAGAATGCAGAGTACACCGCCAAGCAGCTGCGTGACCTTCGTGAAGGTGATCGAACCAACGATGGTGACACCAAAATCATGAGAACCATTGCCGAGAAGATGAGCAATAAAGAGATCGAAGCGGTTTCTCACTACATCAGCGGTCTTCGTTGATCGTTTTTTATCCCTGATTAATGACAGAAGCCTGAGCTTTACCGGCTTCTGTCATTTTCCTCTCATACAAACCTGCCTGCTTGATCAGACTTCCTTTTCGTCAGATGCTGGCGTAATGTGTCGTCTATAAAGCGCCATATCCCTGAATAACAATGAAAAATAGAGGACTCTCGTATGATAAAAAAAACGAAGGGTATATTAGGTATCGCTGCATTCCTGGGCATCGCCACGGTCGCAGCGGGTTATCTGTTCAGTGATACCCAACACAGTCAGGAAGTGATCGTTACTCAAAATACCCCGGTAGCTCAGGCCAGCACGACCACGCACTCAGCAGCCGGTGATACCTCATCAGCGTCAGTCATCACTCAATCCGGTACACCGCAATTATTTCAGCCAGGCCAGCACTATCGGGTTTTATCCAATCCGGTTACCACGGACGCCATACCGGAGAAAGTGGAGGTGGTCTCCATATTCTGGTACGGATGCCCCCACTGTTACGCACTTGAGCCCAGGATTGAACAGTGGCAACAGACCTTGCCTGGCGATGTTGAGTTTATTCGAACGCCCGGTTTCTTCGGCCCTAACCTTTGGCAGACCCACGCCCGGCTTTACTATACTGTGCGCAATTTGGGACTGGAAGAGCAGGTTCATGCCGGTATCTTCAGTGAAATACAGAACCGCCGAAATCAGCTCAAGGACAGTGAACAAATGGCCGAGTTCCTGAATCGGGAGTTTGGTGTTGAACCTGAAGCGTTTAATAAAGCGTTCAAGGGTTTCGGTGTTAATAATCAGCTGCAAAAAGCCTTCTCCAAACTGAAAGGCTACAGGTTGTCTGGTGTACCCGCCATCGTGATTGATGGGCGCTATGTGGTTGAGCCCGGGCTGGCTGGATCACTGGCTAATATGCCGGTGATTGCCGACTACCTGATCCGGAAAGTTAAACAGGATCGAAAAGGCTAGGAGGCTCCTAGTGCATGGTTTCAATGAGTTTGACGGGTTGTCGTGCCTCCGCACTCCGTTCGTCCTGAGCCTGTCGAAGGACCCATAGGGCCTAAAGGCGGAAACTCCGGACTCTGATAGATCGTGCCAAGCACCCTTCGACTCCGCTCAGGGTGAACGGAGATTGTTCAGAAACCATGTGCTAGAGACATTGCAGCAGTGGTTAAATGTCATACATTTTGGCTTTTAACCACTTTCATTTGGTAAATCATCGATCATTCTTTGCAGGAAGTCGGATAAAAGGCCTGTAATATCTGTCTATCAGTTTCCCTTGTCCATTTCTGGCGGTAAAGCACTATGCCCATTCGAACCCTCACAGGTGCCATTCGACGACGTTTACACCGGCAGCGTTGTCAGTACCGTTCCGGGCATATTCATCACTCGGCACCGGGCGGGCCCCCGCGTCGGCTCAACAAAAAGACCCTCAAGCTGCTCAGCTTTAATATTCAGGTGGGCATCAATACTCAGCAATACCGCCATTATCTGACCCGCAGCTGGCAGCATATTCTGCCTCACGCCAAACGCCAGGCGACCCTTGACCGGATTGCCAGTGTTCTTCCTGACTTTGACCTTGTTGCCTTGCAGGAAGCTGACGGTGGCAGTATTCGCAGCAGCTTTATTAACCAGACTGAATATCTGGCTCTCAAAGGACACTTCCCTTACTGGTATCACCAGATCAACCGCAACCTTGGCAAGCTGGCACAACACAGTAATGGCTTTCTTAGCCGGTTTGAGCCTCTATCGCTGGAAGACCATAAACTGCCCGGTCTGATTCCCGGCCGGGGTGCCATTGTCGCCCGCTTTGGCAACCCTGAGGAGCCTCTTACGGTGGTGATGATGCATCTGGCCCTGAGCAAAAGGACCCGAAATATCCAGCTTTCCTATATCCGTGATGTTGTGCAGCACAATCAGCATGTGGTGCTGATGGGGGATATGAACACCCACGCGGATCAATTACTCAATGACTCACCGCTGAAAAATACATCCCTTCATGCGGCGCACTGGGGGCAAAATACCTTTCCCAGCTGGCAACCGAAGCGTTCTCTGGATCATATTCTGATCAGCCCATCCCTGATTGTTAATCGATTTGGCGTTATCGATATGCCCATCACGGACCACTTGCCGGTATCTGTGGAAATCCGGGTGCCTGACGCCGTATTGAGCAAAGTGTGATTCATCGAAATAGGGCTGAAGCTTCTCAGGCTCTGTTGGCAGGCTATTTGAGAAATGCTGGTCGACTACCACAAGGCAGGAAAAAATAAAAAAGGCCCGATATCAAGGGGGGAAGTAAGGAGGGAGATATCGGGCCTCGAAAAAAAAACCATCACTGTTTCAGTGACAGGGAGTCATTCCAGAAGGTGCATCTTACCTGACACACATTATTTGCCTATCAGTAAAAAACCCGCACCGGGTACGTAATGAATCTTTAACCGCTTCGGAATAAACCCACTGTCTGGTTGCCTTCGGTAGACCCTGTAAAATCGATATAATGAGGCCACGCTTTTGTCAGCGCGGATACCACCAAACACGGAGACTCAATGATGAGCCCTATCAAGCTGGGTGTTTTTGGCTCAGCATTTGACCCACCAACACTTGGGCATCTGGATGTGTTACAACAGGCAGCCACCTGCCATGACTGCATCCTGCTGGTTCCCAGTGCCTTTCATGCTTTTGACAAAAACCCTCTGCCATTCGGCCTCCGTCTGCAGATGCTGCAATGCTTTATTGATGAAGCAGAGGCTGGCTGCACCCTGGAGGTATGTGACCTGGAGGCAGAACTGCTGGAACAGAATCCCGGCAGGCCGGTATACACCTATGACCTGATGGCAGCCTTGACCAGTCAGTACCAGGATAAAGCCACACTGTCCTTCATCAGAGGGCCGGATAATGCCAGGCCTGAAACCTGGAACCGATTTTATAAATCGCAGGAAATTGAGGAAACGTGGCCGATCTTTACCGCCACTGAACGGGTGGCCATCCGCAGCAGTAATGTCCGCAATATTCTTGAATCCGCAAAAATAGCCGATGATCTTCAGCAGGGGTTGAATATGCTGCTACCTTCTGTTCAGGCGTTTATTATCAATAACAACTTATACCAGACAGGGAACCCATGAAGCTTTCAGGTCTTGATGCCCGCGATGTACAGGTTCAGGAAGAGGCAAAGGTTTATTCAGGCTTTCTGAAGCTCTTTAAATACACGATTACGCATCGGCTCTTTAACGGGGGAATCAGCCGTCCCCTGATCCGTGAAGCCACCGTCAGGCCACCCTCTGTGGGCGTTATATTGTTTGATCCGGTGCATGACCAGGTGGTTCTGGTGGAGCAATTCCGCATGGGGCCTTTTTTGAGCGACGATGACCCCTGGTTGCTGGAGGTGGTTGCCGGTATCAGTGAGCCTGGCGAAACCCTGGAAGAAGTTGCCCTGCGCGAAGTAGAGGAAGAAACCGGTTATCAGATTACCTCGTTAATGCCGGTCTCGGATTTCTATGTCAGCCCCGGTGCCAGTAACGAAAAACTCAAGCTGTTCTGTGGTCTGGTAGATGCCACGGCTGCTGGCGGCATTTTTGGTGTTGCCGATGAAGGGGAGGATATCAAGGTTCATGTTCTTCCCTTCCAGGAAGCTTATGATATGGTGGAAGACGGAAGGATTGCCAATGCTCCAGCGGTCATTGCACTGCAATGGCTTAAGCTGCATCACCATGAGTTATGCCAACATGAAAAATAACGTCTTCCCAACCTGGCTCCGGCAACGGTATGCCTTTATCTTTATTGTCAGCTTTTTTGCGGTGACGCTCGCTGGATGCCAGACGAACGGCAAGATGTTCCCTGAGCTTAAGCAGGAAAAGCTCACAAAGGATAATAATTGGACCGTATTACCCTTTATCAGCCACGCTAAAGTGCCATACGAGGATCTTATTCAGCTTGAACGTATGTTGTTGGTCCAACTGCCCTCGAAAGGTATAAAAAACCCTGCAATTTATCACTTACCTAAAACTTTCTCGGTTCCAGATTACCTTTCCGAGGTCTTCCAGGTTGAGCAAGCGCGCGTGTGGGCCATCAGTCAACACATCAAGTACTCCATATCTGCTGAAATTCTTGAATGGCACTATGACCAGCAGAACCGTTTTTCCACAGCTCTGAGTTTGAAAGTTAATGATTTATCATCGGGAGACCTGGTTTGGAGCATAGATGGCCTGGGAGAAGGGCGACCTGGTGAAGCGGCCTACGATGTGAGCCGCAAACTGATTGCTGACCTGGTGGCTGCCATGCCGCTTCAATAAGTACAGCGGCACCGGAAAACTGATACCAATTAATCAAAAACGAGAGAAAAGGACATGCTCTACGTACTCAGGGATGATAACAATCAGGTGTGTGCCGTTTCAGAGAAACCGCTGTCCAATGAGTGGCAACAGGCCGGGATGGACGACGAAAGCCTGATGCTCTTTCTGCACAATAATCCGGAAATCAGCTCCGGCATCATGGTGTCTTCCGATGCCGATTTTATCCGGGTACTTGAGGATGTGATTGATCTATTAATTGATAAGCAGATCATCCAGTTCACTGAGTTTCCGGATGTCGTTCAGGCAAAACTGCTCCATCGTCGCAGATATCGTGAAAGTCTCAGGAGTAATGCGGATACTACGCAGCTTCTGGAAGACGGTGATGACAGCATCTTTTAATTGAAAATCGGCGATCGTCAGAGTCAGATGGCTTGCACATGAATTCTTAATGCCTGGTCAGCAGGCTATCTTTCCGCCGAAATCATCCCCGGTGGAGTCATTCGGGCATTGATGGTTGGCCAGTTTTCCGGCCAGCGGCTCTGGGTTTCCATTGATATATTGGGCACCATCAGCGTTGTTTCATCAATCCGTTCCGGAAACAAGATCCCGTCCAGGTGATCAATTTCATGCAGCATAACTCTGGCGGCAAACCCATCCAGAATGAAAGCGGAATATCGGGCACGGCGGGATAACGTGATTTCGTCTCTTCAGTCACGCCTATGCACAATACCCTTGCTCCCCAGCCAATCTGAGGCGCGGCAATACCAATACCGTTTGCCTCAATTTGCCTGTTACGCAGAGTCTGGAGATTGTGCTGGAAATCATCGGTCAATATATCATCAACACACACCTGCTGATGTTGCTGAAAAAGCAGGGGGTCACCCATGATGACCAGATCCGGGCTATCAGGCAAACGCATCATGACAAGAACCACTCCACATCTGGTTACGATCAATCAGTGTAACTTAATGAACCCGCAGAACGGTGAAAATTCCACTGAAGCACTGATCAGCATCAGGCAAAATATGATTTCATAACGACTTCTACTTATAATTGCTGCTCAATTTACGTTTATTAAGCACCATGAACAGAACTTATCGCTTACTTGTTTCCTGCCCGGACGCTACAGGCATCGTAGCCACCGTCAGTGACTTTATCGCCAGACACGGCGGCTGGATTGTTGAAGCCAATCATCACTCTGATCCAGTGACCGGGCGCTTTTACATGCGCAACGAAATCAAAGCGGACAGTCTGCCTTTTTCTCTGGATGAATTTAAACATCATTTCACCCCTGTTGCTGAAAAACTCAGTCTGGACTGGCGCATCAATGACTCAGGAGTTCCCCAGCGTGTTGCCCTTCTGGCCAGCAAAGAGGCCCACTGCCTGTCTGACCTGCTTTACCGCTGGCGAAGTGGCGACCTGAACATGGAAATACCCTGTGTCATCTCCAATCATGAAGATTTGCGCAGCTATGTGGAGTGGCACGGTATTCCCTATCACCATGTACCTGTGGGTAAAGGGGATAAGGCATCGGCCTTTGAGGCAATGACATCACTGCTGGAACAGTACAGTGTTGATACAATTGTACTTGCACGCTATATGCAAATTTTGCCCCCGCAACTGTGTGAGCAGTATGCCGACCGTGTCATTAATATCCATCACAGCTTTCTGCCTTCCTTTGTGGGTGCCAAGCCCTACCATCAGGCCTACGAGCGAGGCGTTAAGCTGGTGGGTGCCACCTGCCACTACGTGACGGAAATCCTTGATGCGGGCCCGATCATCGAGCAGGACGTCATCCGGGTTGGGCATCACCACCTGCCAGAAGATATGGTGCGTTTAGGAAAGGATGTCGAGAAAAGTGTACTGGCGCGGGGATTGAGATATCACATCGAAGACCGGGTTATTGTTGATGGCAGCAAGACCATTATTTTAGGATAGTGCTATACGATTGCCACCATCCTGTGGATAAGCTGTGAAAGTCTGTGCATAAGCTATGAATACACAGGGTATAACTAATCCATGACGCAGATATCGCTCAGGGAAGAGTCATGAAACTACAGTCCTGCCCCTGTTGCCGGGGTAAAGCTATATTTGCCGACCTGATTATCGGCAAAGGCAGTCAACGGGTGAAAATGTGGCAGGTCAGCTGCAGTGGCTGTGGTTTATCCACAGAAATGGACGAAGATAAAAGATATGTGGCAAAACGCTGGAATCTTCGCCAGGAGTACGCAAATCTGAAAATGTGGGTAACATTGCTGGCAGCGCTGCTGCCAGCGTCGATCATCATCAGTCTGCTGCTTGGCAACCTGATGGGTATCAGCCTGATCAGCTGAGTTTATCACTCTTCTTCACCGTACCCTGGATACAACTGGTGATGTTATCCACAAGCTGGTTGATAAACGTTGCATAGCTTTCAGGTCCGGATTGAATATTTTCTGCTAGTGGGTCAAGCACACCAACCTGGACGGAAAGCCCTTCTGTCAGCCGCTCAATATAAGCAGGCTGGAACTGCGGTTCCCGGAAAATGCAAGCTGACCCCGCTTTGTTCAACTGCCCTTTCAGGCTTACCAGGTGCCGGGCTCCGGGTTGCTGCTCAGGATTCAGGGTGAAATAGCCGGCAACTTCCAACCCATACTGCTCTTGTAAATAGCCATAGGCATTATGAAAAACGAAAAATGGCTGCCTGCCTGATTGTTCTACTTTTTGACCGTTGCGCACGTCCGTCTGGTCCATGCTGTTCAGAAACAGAGCAAGATTACGCTGATAGCGAGACTGGTTAACCTTGTCCACAGACATCAACACCCGGGCCATCTCTCTGGCAATAACCCTGGCGTTATCGGTGCTCAACCAGATATGAGGGTCATAGTCACCATGATCGTGATGCTCTCCATGCTCATGAATATGGTGCTCATGCTCTTCACTGCTGCGCAGGCGAATGCCATGCATGTCCATCGCGGATACGGCTTTTACCCCCTTTGCCGAGGCCAGCATTTTGGGCAGGAAAGTCTCCATTGAAGGGCCTACCCAGAAAATGACATCCGCACTTCTTAACTTGCGGGCATCAGAGGGCTTGAGGCTATGGCTATGAGGCGAACTTCCCGGAGGCAACAATACCTCAGTATGAGTCACCCCTTCCGTCACCGCCTGGGCAATCAGCTGCAATGGCTTGATGCTGGCCAGCACTTTTGGTGATTCTGCACGTGCACAAAAGCTGGCAGTCATTAGCAACACTGTTATCAGCAACTGTTTAATGGGGACAAACTGCATACGAAAACCGCTTCTTTTGGAAAGCGTTATAATATAACACTTCAATCTAAAAAAGGATCCCCACATTCATAGTTCAGAACCAAGATCTCAGTTAACTTTTTCTGAACCGTAGTAATACTTACAGAGACATAAAAAGGAATAGTGATTGAAAGTGACAGGCTGGAAATCAAATGAACAATCCGGCGGGGATTTTATGGTACTAACGTTCATTAAATCTATGGACGGGGTAGCGTATTTTTGAATACGAACCCTCACCGAGGAGTAAGCAAAGGTTCGCAGTTTTTGAAGTGGTTAGATGCCTTCCCAGTAATCTTCCCCAAAGATGGCGCTGAGCCGTTTGTCTTCTTCCCGATCCTCAAGTGCTCTGCGGATTTGCAGGGAGCGCTTGGAACCTTTCTGCTCAAGTTCAGGACGGATCAGGTGCTCATCCAGAATGAACTCTTTCTCGGCTTTTTTACCTTTTCCCATAACAGCATCCTCTTCTTGTATTTGTTATTAAATGATGCCTGATTACGATTACCAAAATATTAAATTACTGGTCGTACGACAACTACTCATGTCGTATAAAAATGTGCGATAAATCGCACAAATCAACCATTACAAGACCTCATGGCGCAGTTTCGCTAAACTCTCACTGTTCTGGAAAATACTCTCCCCATCACCAGGGGGCATCGACTTCTGACTGAAAGATTCTTATGGACGTAACCTCAATACTTGATTCACTGAATGATGCACAGCGCAGTGCTGTTGCAGCTCCCGTCAGCTCTATGCTGGTTCTGGCCGGTGCCGGTAGTGGTAAAACCCGCGTGCTTGTCCACCGGATCGCCTGGCTAGTGCAGGCTGAAGCCATGTCCCCTTATTCGGTGATGGCGGTAACCTTCACCAACAAGGCCGCGGCAGAGATGCGCTCACGTATTGAGGAACTGCTGGGCATCGCCCCCAGGGGAATGTGGGTGGGTACGTTTCATGGTCTTTCCCACCGTCTGCTCAGGGCACACTGGAAGGAAACAGGGCTGCCCGAAAACTTTCAGATTCTGGACAGTGACGATCAGCTGCGCGTGCTCAAGCGGATCATGAAAGCCATGCAGCTGGATGAACAGAAGTGGCCGCCACGTCAGGCCCAGTGGTTTATCAACAGCAAAAAAGATGAAGGGCTTCGTCCCGATTACATCGATCCCGGTTACGACCCATTCGAACGCACCATGGTTGATGTTTATCGACGCTACCATGAGTACTGCGAACAGATGGGAGTGGTGGACTTCGGGGAGCTGCTGCTGCGGGCACACGAACTGCTGCTGAAGCGGGCCGATATTCTCCAGCATTACCGTGAACGTTTCCGATACATTCTGGTGGATGAGTTTCAGGATACCAACGCCGTGCAGTATGCCTGGCTGCGATTACTGGCGGGAGACCAGGACAAGCTGATGGTGGTGGGTGATGATGACCAGTCCATTTATGGCTGGCGGGGTGCCAGAATTGAGAATATACGTCAGTTCACCCATGACTTCCCCAATGCCCAGACCATCAAACTGGAACAGAATTACCGCTCTACCGGCAATATCCTGCAGGCCGCCAATGCCGTTATTGCCAATAACCCGGATCGTCTGGGAAAAGAGCTTCGTACCGATGGTGATAAAGGCGAGCCAGTGCACCTGTACGCTGGCTTTAACGAGATGGACGAAGCCCGATTTATTACTGACCGGATTAAAGATGCCATCACCAAAGGCACGGCCCGCAGCGATATTGCCATCCTTTACCGGTCCAATGCGCAGTCCCGTATTCTTGAAGAGGCGATGCTCCGGGCTGCGATACCCTATCGAATCTACGGTGGGCAGCGCTTCTTTGAACGGGCAGAGATCAAAAACGCTCTGGCCTATCTCCGGCTTGTCCGCTCGCCGGATGACGACACCTCTCTGGAGCGGGTGATCAATATTCCCACCCGGGGTATCGGTGAGAAAACCGTAGAAAAGCTCAGAGAGGCGGCCCGGAGTCAGGGTATTTCTCTCTGGCAGGCATTAAAGAACCTGGTGGCAGCCTCGGCGGTTGGCGGTAAGGCGGGTAAATCCATGGCCGCTTTTGTGGAACTGATCGAGTCCCTGAGCCATGCCGGTGAAACACTGGATCTGGGTGAGCTATCCGACCATGTGGTCACCATGAGCGGCCTGATTGACCACCACAGCAAAGAGAAAGGCGAGAAAGGTCAGGCCCGGGTGGAAAACCTGGAGGAACTGGTGAATGCCTGTCGTCAGTTTGATATGGACGAACTGTTCCTTGATGACGAGCAGGGCGAAGAAATCGAAACCATGACACCTCTGGATGCCTTCCTGGCCAATGCCGCACTGGAAGCGGGCACCAGTCAGGCCGATCAGTTCCAGGACAGCGTGCAGATGATGACGCTTCACTCTGCCAAGGGGCTGGAGTTTCCGCTGGTCTTTCTGGCCGGTATGGAGGAGGGGTTATTCCCCCATAAAATGTCGTTGGATGAAGGCAACCTTGAGGAAGAGCGTCGGCTTTGTTATGTGGGTATTACCCGAGCCATGAAAACCCTGTATCTGACCTATGCCGAAAGCCGACGTCTGTACGGCAGCGAAACCATGAACCGCCCTTCCCGTTTTATTCGGGAGATCCCCGGTGAACTGCTCCAGGAAGTGCGCCTTGGTGGCACCATTACCCGACCGGTAGCGACTCGCATGGCACCGGCATCACCTGACCATGGTCTGTCACTTGGCCAGCGCGTCCATCACAACGTGTTTGGCGAGGGAATCGTGATTAATTACGAAGGTGATGGCAACCAGGCCCGGGTGCAGGTCAATTTTGATTCTGAAGGCGCTAAATGGTTGATGATGGCTTACGCCAACCTGTCTCCAATCTAAGGGCATTACTGATGGTGCATTGCCTCTTGCCTATTTTCGCCGCCGACGCAGGCAGCCTCGTAAAACCCCGGAGCAGGAACTTTTGTTAAATTGCCAGATCTTAATGCTCAGGAACTGAATAAATGATCAGGCAGGTAATAGATGATGATTCCAACAACCTTGGGGTACTCATCTACCATGCCCGTATAAATTCCATTCCTGTGTCAATGTGACCGGAGTTATCATGCAACCAATTGCGCAAGGCATTGCAGCCGCAAGCAGAATAGAAACCAATGAACGGCAGTTATTTAATGACCTGAAAACGCTGAATAAATCAGTGGCTGCCTATAACAAACAGGTCTCAGAAATTTCTGGACCGGACCAGTTCAAATCGCTTGAACGGTTGAGGCTGGATTCACCACCCGAATTGACGTTCATCACCGCTATCGGTAAGCGTAAGCTGGAAATTATCGGACTGAACGTTTCCATGGTGCCGCAGTCACCAGGCATTGGTTTGGCCGATGCATCGCAACGAAGACCATCAACTGACGACTCATATATCGAATCATCAACTGACACCTCAGACACCGAATCATCAACTGACATCATTTCAGGCACCAAAGCTATTGACCCAATCAAGGCTCGTATTATCCAATGCCAGGCCAATTATCTGGAACTCCGACTGGCGACCGGCGTCGGTTGTTATATTCGCGATGTCAGCTTCAGCCCAACGAGTAAGAACCTGATTATCAATGGTCGCGATGATGAGAACGAGTTTAGTCTGAGCATCTGGCGACAGGGCGCGGATGGCAACTGGTTGCCAAAAGGGCAGGTCAAGAGTTCTGATGCAATCTTTCGTTACCAGCTTAACCAGTCGGAAAATACACTCCTGAGCATCAGCTATGATGGCAATATCTTGATGAGTACGCTGAACAGCGATGGCCGTTGGCAGGAGGCGGTGGTGCTTGAACACACCACCACTGATGAAAAGTGTCCGAGGGTTAAGGCAGACTTCAGCCCCTTGCAGGACAAAATAATGTCCTACGATCCACAGACCGGCAAAATCAACGTATTGCGCGAGGATAGCAACGGTCGGTGGACCCCGCTAACCCAGGCTAAAGAGATCAGTCACTGTCAGCAAACTGTGACACATCAAGTGCCTTTCGAGGCCACGAACCATTATTTACTGACTTACCAGGGTACAACAGCGACCATTTGGGGCTGTAGTGATGAGACTCACTGCCTGGAGGAGCAAAAGGTCATTGAGTGCAACAGGCAAATTGCCGGTGCTCAACTCAGTCATGATGAGCAGCATGCCGTGATCTTCACCGAAAGTGGCCAGGCCATCTTTCTGGGTTGTAATGTCGATGGCAATTGGTCACAGATCGGGGAGATCTGTCATCCTGAATGGAGTATGAATGAAGACTGCCAACCTTGCGCCAAACCTATTTGCGAAGCCGCCTTCAACGCCTCTGGGCACCTTGCGCTGACCCGTGATACCGACAATACATTTATTATTTCTGGTTATGACGCCAACGGTGACGCTAACGACAATCCCTGGGTAGTAAAAGCGAAAATTCACAGTTGTGCAGAGGCCAAATTCAGCGCCTCCGGGCGTAAATTATTGGCCAACTCCGGTATTGGCATCTTTAAACTCTGGGACTACAACAGTGCTGACCGTCGGCTGGTTAATGGCCAGACCATTTACCACAGTGGCAGTCACAAAGCTATCTTCAGTCCCTCAGAGAACCTTCTTCTGAGCTATGGCAATGAAACAAATTACGCCTGTATTTGGGGGAATTACGAGGAAGGTGATCTGGCTGAGAAAACGAGGATATATCATCAGGGGGGGATTGACTATGCTGCCTTCAACGCTCAGGAGGACTGTGTGCTGACCCGCAGTCGTGACCGGACGGTAAAAATTCAGGCTCTCGACAGCCAGGGCAAATGGCAGGAACAATTGGTGGTTCAACATCGCAACAGTATTATGGATGCTCGGTTTTCCCGTTCAGGGCGGCTTGCCTATACCATTAGCCTGGACGACACCGCTTGTATCCTGGGGCGCAACGATAATGGCCAGTGGGTGAAACTGGCGGTGACGGACTCTGATGCCGACTTCATCGGGGGCGCTAGTTTTAATGAATTGGAAAACCATTTTCTAACCTATGGCAACAAAATGAACCAGAAGGACAAACACCAGCCAGGCCTTGTGCAACTCTGGGATGATATTGCTGGCCTTGTGCAACTCGACCGCAAATGTTGGACAGAAAAAGAGCAGATAAATGGCCTTGTGCAACTCTGGGGTATTGGTGATGATGGCAAATGGTCAAAAAAAGAGCAGATAACACTGGATCATCCCGTTAAATCGGCCAAATTTAGCCCTGATGGCGATCATTTATTGATTTACTGTAACGATGGTATGTTTCCCATTGCTGGCTTTTTAAAAGGCGGTACTGCATTACTCTGGAAGGTTCCTGCCAGCCCGGGGCAGTGATAACCCATCTGGTTATTTCATGCCCGATTTTTCTTCCTCATATCAGACGGCATTCCTGCTCTTTTCTTGCCTATTTCTGCTGTAGTACTTTCAGCTCCAGCGACGTTTTTGCCCCTTTGGCAATCAGGCGTTCTGCACACGCTGGGTCGCTCCTGTGTTTGGCGAGGTCCAGTGGTGTGATGCCAGGGCGATCAGTAGCAGTAGCGACGGCATTGACATTCGCTCCCTTGAAGAGCAGCGCTTCCACGCAATCGACTCTTTCCCAATTGGCTGCGTGGTGCAGAGGAGTGAGGCCAAATGTACAGGTAACGTGGATATCTATCCCCGGGGTGTCGAGCAGCAACTTCAGGCTATCGGTGTTACCCTTTGCGGCGGCCCAGTGTAAAGGAGTGAGACCATAGACATCCTTGGCATTGATATCCACCCCGGGGTGAGCAATCAGCAATTTCAGGCAATCAGTGTGACAGGGATTACCATTTGTGGCAGCCCAGTGTAAAGGAGTGAAACCATCGTCTTCGAGGGCACTGACATTCACTCCCGGGGTCTTGAGCAGCACCTTGAGGGAATCGGTGTCACCACAAAAGGCGACCATGTGTAAAAGGGTGGATCCATCGCTTAAGGTAGCGTTGACATTCGCGCCCGCCATACACAAAAGCTCCAGGCATTTGCTATTCTTTTCCTGCAAAGTAATTAACAACAGACGTTTATCCACAGGTATGCTGGCACCATGATCGGCTTTAATCTTCAGAATCAGTGCCAGTGCTTGCCAATTTCCGGAGCGGCAGGCGTACTCCTCTAGCAATTTGGATTCGCAAAGCAATGGCAGCACGGGAAGTGTCTGACATTCGGAACAGCGGCGTTGGCCCAGTTTGAGTTGCTGCTGATCAGTCAGGGGAATACAACCAAGGTGAAGCTGGCATCCGTACTGACACGATGCCTTGACTTGCAACCGGCCAGCAAATTCGTTTGTGGCGCCGCCATCCTGCTCCTGACAGATACTGCATTTAAACAACTGATCGCTAGTATTAACCCTGACACTATCCATGTTTGCACCTGTATTCATGACTATTAACTGGCATGAGACAATAAGCGGCAGAGGAAGTTCCTTATCCTGAGTAACTTCCATTTTTTTCCTGCTCGTAACAAAACCTCAACAGGCCCTGAGGCTCCTGCTTCAAAGCCTCCCTGTTAATGGCAGCTTGTCAGCTTCCACCTATCCAATTACTATGCTTCTGTCGTGTTCCCTATAAATAAGATTAAGAAAACAGGGTCTTTTCATGAAACGTCGTCATTTATTGTCCTCTTTCGGGGTCGTTGCCGCAGTTGCAGCACTGGCAGGCTGTGGCCAGGGTGAACAACCGCAGCAAACCACCAACACCGAATCAGTAGCACCAGAAGCTCAAACAGCCATCGAGTGGAAGCTGGTGACCTCCTGGCCCAAAAATTTCCCGGGTCTGGGTATCGCGCCTGAGCGCTTTGCCGAGTCCGTTAATAAAATGAGTAATGGCCGACTGACCGTCAAAGTGTATGGCGGCGGTGAACTGGTACCACCTCTGGAAGTCTTTGATGCCGTATCCAGCGGCACGGCGGATATGGGGCACAGTGGCGCTTATTACTGGAAGGGTAAAGACCCGGCCACCCAGTTTTTTACTGCCGTTCCCTTTGGCTTGAACGCCCAGGAAATCAGCAGCTGGATTCACTATGGTGGCGGGCAGGCACTCTGGGACGAAGTGTATAAACCATTCAATGTGAAACCGATGGCCGGTGGCAACACCGGGGTTCAGATGGCGGGCTGGTTCAACAAGGAGATCAACAGCCTGGATGATCTGAAAGGTCTGAAAATGCGCATCCCGGGTATGGGCGGTGAAGTACTGCAGCGCCTTGGCGGGGTACCTGTAAATATCCCCGGTGGCGAGCTATTTACGGCGCTTCAGACCGGTGCTATTGATGCGACTGAGTGGGTCGGCCCATACAATGACCTGGCCTTTGGTTTCTATAAGGCCGCTTCTTACTACTACTATCCGGGCTGGCATGAGCCAGGCAGCATGATGGAATTCACCATCAATCTGGATGCATGGAATAAACTGCCAGAAGACCTGCAGGCCATTGTCAAAACGGCAGCCCGCGCAGCAAACCAGGACATGATTGATGAGTACACCGCACGGAATAATGCGGCGTTGCAACAGCTGGTGAATGAGCACGGGGTAACCGTAAAACGTTTGCCAGATGACGTACTTGCTGAACTGAAAAAGGTGGCTGATGAGATTACCGAGGAAGTTGCGGCCACCAGCGATGTGGCTGGACGGGTTTATCAATCGTTCAGCGAGTTCCGCGAGCAGTCCAAGGCCTACCACAGTATTTCAGAAGTCGCTTTTTATGAAGCCCGATCTTTTGAGTAATTGACAACGTTCTCACCGCAATGGACGCCACCGTCATTCTGTGACGGTGGCGTCATCACCTTCGACCCGACGGGTAAATGTCTCAGGGCAACAAATCCCATTTTCTCCAACGCTGGAACCAGGGCACTTACCTGATCATCCAGCCCTGTGTGCATAAAGAGATCGTGCGGTGCTGACTCTGCATCAAACCCGGCCGGGTCCAACAGGCTGACAACCCTGCGGGCAATAGCAGAGCCTGAGTCGATCCAGTGAATGTCGGCAGATACCTGCTGCAACGCTGTTCTCAGCAAAGGGAAGTGGGTACAGCCAAGAACTACCACATCCGGTACCTCTTCTTCGGCAAAAAAAGGGCCAAGAATCCGGTGCAGATCGTGCTCTGAAACCAGCTCACCCCGAAGGTGCCGTTCAGCCATCTGTACCAATTCGCTGGAACCCACTCGAATCACCTGACAGTCCCCGGCAAAATCATCAATCAGCTGGTCGGTATAGCTGCGGGCAATCGTGCCCGGTGTCGCCAGAAGCCCGATGCAGCGTTTTTTTGAGTACTCACTGGCCGTCTTGATGGCTGGCACCACGCCAACAACGGGGAAATCCAGCTCTTCGCGCACCCTGGGCAGTGAGATGGTACTGGCGGTATTGCAGGCAATGACGGCGAGCGAGGGATCAAACTGCCCGGCTAACGCATTCAGACAGAGGCTGGTACGCTCAATCACTTCCTGCTCGGGCTTTGGGCCGTAGGGAAACCCCTGAGTATCGGAACAGTAAACCACCGGAGCATAAGGTAAAGCCTGCTTTATTTCCTGATAGATGCTGAGGCCGCCGACACCGGAATCGAAAATAACGATCGGCTTTCCCTTTTTATTCACGGCTGTTTTCACAAGATTTTTCCACAAAAATGGTTCGTTTAGCTTTTGACCATCAACAGAGTGATGAAGTTTCTCCAACCGCCATTGATGACGCAATAAGCGTTGTTCCCCATTAATACAGTGAGTCGGTTAGACGGTAATCTGAAGGAATGCATTATCTTTGGTCACATGCCGCCCTGCAACCCGCCTGCATCTGGACAACTCTGCGGGTGTGGGAGGGAGAAAAGCAAGAAGGATGGGGGCAGGGGAAGCCCCCAAAGAGGCTTAAGACGCAATCACTAACGTCGGTCATTCAGCCAGAGACTGAAGCAGTTGAAGATCTTTATCAATTTGTCCTGCCATTGCTCCGAGTGTGGTGATGTCAAGTCTATCCTGGCTGAAGACCGGGTCAGGATTCTCGATACCATCACCCATTTTTTCCGCTTTTTGCTCACCCTCCAGACGGTTTATAACCGGTCTCATATCAAAGAGTTTTGACTCAAGCTCGCCCTGTTGAGCCAAAAGAGCCTCCCCTAATTGATCCCTGACATCCTGGGGTATCTTGCTGAGGATTTCTTCGCAACCAATGAGACTGCCGCCGTGTTGCAAAAAGGCTTTTGCCGCCTCATAGTTGCCGGAGCTTAACGCATAATGAACGGGTGTGCCTGGATGACACCACCAACTGGCCTCATTTAACTCGCCCTTGTGGAGACTGTCTTCGACATAGTCGCTCATAGCAGCATCCTGAAATACCGGGACTGTATAGAAACTTCTGGGAGCGATTTTATCGGCGGTGCACAGTGCTGCAATCATCTCAGGACTGCCGGATTCTGCCAAGGCATAAAGCAGGGGCTTATTGTTGACTGACAGTTGCTGTATAGGTTCCTGCAACAACTTTAATTCTGATTGCCGATTATTTTCCACACACCTTTTGTTATGTGCTATTACTTCATTCCTCATCGCCTTGAGATGTTTGGTAAACATCCGGACATTATTTTCCTTCAATACCTTGGAGACCTCTGCCGCCCTGGCGGACTGACCGCACATCCTGTTATTGATGCTGCTGGCGATCCCTGAGATGGCTTTGGTAATTGTCCAGTTGCTTTTATCACTGTGCACCTCTGGACCGACTCTCGGAACCTGCTGTTGACTGGGGGTCGCACTTATTGTTCTCCCATTCCAACTGCCCTCTTTACCGATTTTGCCGGATTTTTCCGGAAATTCGCCTTCATTTCCAGGGATTTTTGTTGGGGCATTCCCGGGTTTGTATAGTCCATTGGTATGGAAGGTCATAATTAAATCCTTTTTTAATCAATCCTCGATTAACTTTAGCTAAGGTGTGTTTCCGTTTCTGTTACTGGTAAATCCATAGCTCTTCGAGCCCTGCAAACCATTGAAAAAGAGCAATGGAAATTCTCTCTTTTCCGTAGTACATAAGCAGCCTTGAATCCTGTCACCGGAGTAGCGCTATGAATCACAGAGCTTTTCAGGATCAACTGGCTCAGTTCCCGGCTAATGCTGCGGATATCCTGCAACAGTTGATTCACCAGCAGGGCCGCCTTGAGCCAGAACAGGTGAATGAGCTTCAGGGCTTAATGGAGGTGCCATCAGAGCATCTTCTCAAAGCACTGCTGCCTCTCGCTGCTGCCATGAGCACCTGCCCGATCTCAAATTTTTCCGTAGGGGCGATTGTTGAAGGCTTTCGACCGGAAGGACAAGGGCCGGTCTATCTGGGTGCAAACCTTGAAATAGCCGGGCAGCCTCTGAAAATGGCCATTCACGCCGAGCAGGCAGCGATCTGCAACGCCTGGCACCAGGGAGAAACCCGGCTGCGCCGCCTGATGGTCAATGAAGCCCCCTGTGGGCACTGCCGACAGTTTATGAACGAACTGAACGGGATCGACCAGGTGGATATTCTGGTCAGTCAGCTCAATAGTGACCAGCAGCGCCACTATAGGATCTCAACCCTGCTACCAGACGCCTTTGGCCCCGGCGATCTGAAGCAAGACACTCGACTGATGAGCCCGTCGCTGCTCTCCTTCGAGAGCCCGGCCCCTGCTGATAAGCTGGTCAATGCAGCAACAGAAGCGGCCCGCCGGAGTTATGCGCCTTATTCTGGCTGTCATTCAGGTGTTGCTCTTCTTATAGATAATGGAGATATAATTTCTGGTAGATATGCTGAAAACGTAGCTTTCAACCCGGGAATGACTGCCGTAGAGGCCACCCTGGTTAATCTCCGCCTATCCAGCCTGACCAAGGCACCGGGTAAGATTATTGACGCGGTTATGGTTGAAAACCAGGCCTCGATCTCTCATAGGGCCATGGCAGATTCAATCATTAGTCATGCAGGAACAGAATTACGCTATTTCGTTGTATAAACTTATAGGAACTCATTGAGCAAGGAGGCCAGATTGTGAGTTCCGGTTACAGAATTGATTCAGCATCCTCTCCCCATCTTGACTACGGCCAGGGCAATGGCGACAGTACGGGTCACAATGACAGCAGTGCCAATGCTTCCTCTACAGACCACAAGTCTTACATTGACCGCTCAGGCTCAAGAAAGGGGCGGGATAAATCTCTGGAAATGCGTAAAGCCCGGAAAAAAAACCGGCGCAAAAAGAAAAAAATCTCTGAGAGAAATACCAAAGAGTTTAATGATGGCCAGACCGATGAGTGAAGGCCATCACCAGACTGCCGTTAACGTTCTTTCTCAATAATCCTTTCTCAGCCAATAGCATCTTCGCCCCGAAGGGCAACCCCGGACACTTCATTTGACTAATTCCATTCCCGGTGAAAAGATCCTGATCGGGAAGATAGATGGTGTGCGCTGCTGCACGGATTTATGACGCTTACATACAATGCTTGCTTATGAAAAGAACAGACGCTTCCGGACAAAGTGATGACCAGCAACACTACGATGTACTTATTGTCGGCGGAGGTATGGTGGGTGCCACGATTGCCTGTGGCCTCGGCCAGCAGGGAATAAAGGTTGCCTTATTCGACCACTGTGCGCCATCGCCATTACCAGTGGACGCACTACCTGAACTGCGAGTATCTGCGCTCAGCACAGCATCGGAGGAAATTCTTCGCCAACTGGGCGCATGGCCACATATGCAGTCCATGCGTATGACGCCGTATCGTCGTATGGCGGTGTGGGAAAAACTGCACTCCCCCTTTGGCAAAGAGATAGATTCAAGAGCCAACCGGGTGATGTTTGACGCCAGGCAGATTCATCACTCGCAGCTGGGTTTTATTGTTGAAAACCGGGTGACTCAATCAGGTCTGTTAGAAGCCATCAAATCCTACCCATCCGTCTCTTTTTTCTGTCCGGTCAGTATTCAAACCATTCATACCTCTTCGACGCCCCCGGTGATTGAGTTGTCCGATGGTCGTCGCTTTTCCGGTGATCTTTTAGTGGGGGCAGACGGTGCTAACTCACGGGTTCGCCAAGCTGCCGGGCTGGGCATAAAACAACGGGATTATGAGCAGCAATGCCTGGTGGCAACGGTCGAAATTGTCGGCGGTTGCCAGGACATTACCTGGCAGGCCTTTACCCCGACAGGTCCGGAGGCCTTTTTGCCACTGCCGGATATTAACGGCAGAAGTTACGGATCGATTGTCTGGTATAACCATCCGGAGAAAGTTCGGGAACTGCTGGCACTGTCCGAAGAGGACTTCATTGAAGCGCTGGTAACCACTTTTCCTGCTGAACTACCGGATGTTATTCAGCTCCATGAGCGTGGTGCTTTTCCTATTGCCCGCCGTCATGTTACTGAATATTTTCGCCAGGGGGTGGTTCTTGCCGGCGATGCAGCCCACACGATAAACCCCCTGGCAGGACAGGGGGTAAACCTCGGTTTGCAGGATGCCGCCTGGCTGATTGAAATTCTGGTGGATGCCTTGAGGGCCGGTGAAAACCCCGGCAGCCCGGAGGTTCTTGCCCGGTATGAACAGGCCAGGCGAAGCGATAATGCCTTGATGATGAACACCATGGACGCTTTTTACCATACCTTCAGTAATCAGAGTAAGCCGCTGCAGCTTCTGCGAAATCTCGGCCTGACTCTGGCTGGCAAGCTGTCACCCGCGATCAACCAAGTGATGAAGTACGCCATGGGGCTTTCTGGCAAACAGCCCAGGCTGGCCACCGGAAAAAAACTATAAATCCAATATTGGTCTTGTTGTTATGGCCTGCGGTGTGTTCAACGCCATAATTTCTGACTCTCTGTGCTGACGGCTCATTTGCATATCACCGTTAGCCCGGGCAATTGATTATTGTCGGACTTTTGCCGATTAACAGCATTACAAATAAACAAAAATAACACATGAAGACAGCCTCAATTTAAAGCACGCTCATCGTGCTTCTGCCTTCAGGCTTCCCTGGCAGCAACTGTTATGAAGGATTGATTTCAAGGATGATCATGACTAATAACCCCTTTTTCATCATCTTAAGTCTGCTGTTTTTGCTCGCTGGCTGTGATTTTTCCGAAGACGATAAGAAGCGGCCAGCTTATGAACAGTTCCAGCCGGGGGAAGATATGCCCGGTGGCACTGCTTCTGTTTGGGTTTCCGGGTTTAATACCATTGCCAAGCCTTCAGCCAATATGCCGGTATTTAACCGTTTAAACTTTCATAAAGGCAATGCGCTGTTCCGCCAGGACTGGCAACCGGAATCCGGGGATGATCTGGCTTCGGATGGGTTAGGGCCTCTGTTTCATACCGCCAGCTGCAGCGGTTGCCATATTCATGACCGAAGAGGCCATGCACCAGAAGATGGAGAGGAGACCGATGCATCGGTTCTGGTTCGGCTCAGCATTCCCGCAATCACGGATGAGCAGAAGAAACGCTTGAAAAAATCAGGCGTGATTCCTGAGCCTACCTACGGTGGACAGCTGCAGGTTAATGCCCTTGAGGGTGTGAAGCCTGAAGGGAAGGTCAGGGTTACCTTTGAATATTTCAAGGTAGCCTTTGCCGATGGTCATCAGGTTGAGCTTCGAAAACCGATATTCACCATGGAAAACCTTGGCTATGGGCCCCTGGCTGAAAACACCATGATATCCATGCGGATTACGCCATCAATGATCGGCATCGGCCTGCTGGAAGCCATTTCCGAGAACAGCCTGCTGGCGAATGAAGACCCTGAAGATCAGGATGGTGACGGTATTTCAGGCAGGGCCAACCGGGTCTGGGATATCCAGAAGCAGAGAACCTCCATTGGCCGGTTCGGTTGGAAAGCCGGGGTGCCAACTCTGCGACAGCAGTCGGCTGCAGCATTCAACGGAGATATGGGGCTGACCACCAGCCTGTTTCCAGATGAATCCTGTACTGAGTGGCAAAAGGATTGCCTGGCGGCTCCCAGCGGTGCGGCACCGGATGTATCTGACTTTGTTCTGGATAAAGTGGTATTTTACAGCCGTAATGTGGGGGTGCCTGTTCGCACCAATGCCAAAAAGCCAGAGGTGCTGAAGGGCAAGAAATTATTCAATGAAGCGGGTTGCGCGGGCTGTCATCAACCCAGTTTCCGAACGGCGTCCATGGATGTTCAATCGGAAACCGCCATGACCGTTATTGAGGAGGAGCAGGCGAATCAACTGATCTGGCCTTACAGTGATTTTCTTCTGCATGATATGGGGAAGGGGCTTGCGGATGGCCGCCCGGAGTTTCTGGCCTCTGGGAGAGAATGGCGCACACCGGCACTCTGGGGTATTGGTCATACCCAGCTTTTGGATCGAAGAACCGGCTTCCTGCACGACGGTCGTGCCAGAAGTTTAATGGAAGCGATCCTCTGGCATGGCGGTGAAGCCAAACAGTCCCGGGGCAATGTGTTAAAGATGAATGTCCGTGAGCGAAAGGCCCTGGTGGCTTTTATCGAATCGCTTTGATTTCTGCCAATGTGGTTAAAAAATCTTATTGTGATACCACCATAACTTTTAGAACAAGAAAGATACTTGTTATCATGACGGATTTATTATCAGAGTCCTGAAACAGGTTTAAGCATGGCGGAGCAGATCATTATTGGCGACGATGGAGTTGAGCGTCAGTCCCTGAGAGCGTATACCGAAAACGCGTACCTGAATTACTCCATGTACGTCATCCTGGATCGTGCCCTGCCCCATATAGGGGACGGCCTCAAACCTGTCCAGAGACGCATTATCTACGCAATGAGCGAGCTTGGCTTGAAAAATACCGCCAAGTTCAAGAAGTCTGCCCGTACCGTGGGTGATGTGCTCGGTAAGTTTCATCCCCACGGAGACAGCGCCTGCTACGAAGCCATGGTGTTGATGGCACAACCTTTTTCCTATCGCTACCCACTGGTGGATGGACAGGGCAACTGGGGCTCGCCTGATGACCCCAAATCCTTTGCCGCCATGCGTTATACCGAGTCCCGCCTCACGAAATATGCTGACTCATTGCTGGGAGAACTTGGCCAGGGCACGGTGGACTGGGTGCCAAACTTTGACGGAACACTGGAAGAACCATCCATACTGCCAGCGCGCTTACCCAACCTTTTACTGAATGGCACCACCGGTATTGCTGTTGGTATGGCAACCGACATCCCACCGCACAATCTGCGTGAAGTGGCCAACGCCTGTATTCACCTGCTGGAGAATCCCAGGGCAGGGGTTGCCGAGCTTTGTGAACATATTCAGGGGCCTGATTTTCCAACGGAAGCTGAGCTGATTACCCCACAGTCAGACCTGATCAAAATGTATGAGTCGGGCAGGGGTTCTTTACGAATGCGCGCGGTCTACCAGCAGGAAAGTGGTGATATTGTGGTGACGGCCCTGCCACACCAGGCATCCGGGGCGAAGGTTCTGGAACAAATCGCAGCGCAGATGCAGGCCAAAAAGCTGCCAATGGTCGCTGACCTGCGGGATGAATCCGACCATGAAAATCCGACTCGTCTGGTGATCGTTCCCAAGTCTAACCGGGTAGATACCGACAGCCTGATGAACCACCTGTTCGCCACCACTGACCTGGAAAAAACCTACCGGGTTAATATGAACATGATCGGTGTTGATGGACGCCCCCAAGTTAAGGCGCTCAACAAAATGTTGGGCGAGTGGCTTACCTGGCGCAGTGAAACGGTACGTCGCCGTTTACAACACCGGCTGGATAAAGTGCTCAGCAGACTTCATATTCTTGAAGGTTTGATGATCGCCTTTTTGAATATTGATGAAATTATCGAAATCATCCGTACAGAAGATAAACCCAAAGCCATTCTTATGGAGCGCTTTGGGCTTTCTGATATTCAGGCCGAAGCCATCCTTGACCTGAAATTGCGACATCTGGCCAAACTTGAAGAAGTAAAGATTCGTGCAGAGCAGGACGACCTGGAGCGGGAGCGCAATTCACTTGAGTTGACCCTGGGATCAGAAAGACGTCTTAAGACGCTTATAAAAAAAGAGCTCAAAGCGGATGCTGAAAGTTTTGGCGACGATCGTCGTTCTCCTATCGTCGTAAGATCTGAAGCCCAGGCATTATCACAATCAGATCTGATGATCTCTGAGTCTGTCACCGTCGTACTGTCAAATAAAGGCTGGGTACGTTGCGCCAAAGGTCATGATGTTGATCCGTTGACGCTTAATTACAAATCTGGCGACGGCTATCGTTTATCAGCAAAAGGGCGGAGCAATCAGACTTCAGTGTTTCTCGATTCTACCGGGCGAGCCTACTCCGTTCTGACCCATACGCTGCCTTCGGCAAGAGGGCAGGGTGAACCATTAACCGGGCGAGTCAACCCTCCCTCCGGCGCAACCTTTGAAGGTTTGTGTGTTGGTGACGCCAGTGATTGTTATCTGCTGGCCAGTGATGCGGGTTATGGTTTTATTGCACAATTCTCCGATATGGTCAGTAAAAACAAGGCCGGAAAAACCCTGCTGACACTGCCCAAAAATGCCCATGTACTGACACCAATGCCCGTAAGCGGCAACAACCCGATGCTGGCCGCCATCACCAATGAAGGGCGAATGTTGGTATTCCCATTGCAGGACCTTCCCAAGCTTGGCAGGGGGAAAGGCAACAAAATTATTAATATTGCCTCTGCCCGTGCAGCCGAAAGAAGTGAGCTGATGACTCAGCTTGCCATCATCAATGACGGTGATGCGCTGACACTCTTCGCAGGCAAACGCCATGTGACTCTGAAAGCCACAGACCTTGAGCATTATCGTGGTGAGCGGGGAAGACGTGGCAACAAGCTTCCCAGGGGCTTTCAGAAAGTGGATAAGGTTGAAGTGATTTCTGCAGGGTAACCTGCAGAATGATTAAGCGTCTTTTCGGATAAGCCTTTCAAGGCTTATTCCGATGAACTTCCCCCATGGACAAATGTGATGACTAAAAGAGCATTATAAAAGTTTGTTTTAGTTATTGATTCCACAGCCACCCAGTATCATCTGGCAGACACTTTCGGTATAGGCTTCCACGTCCTCGGCATCCAGGTCCTCTTTACCCAGAACGGAAGCAACCTGGGGACCATAGTCGACGTAGTATTGAGTCGTTGCCCAGATGGTAAATAACAGATGAACAGGATCAACCGGTCTCATCTTACCCTGGGCAATCCAACCATTAATAACCTCGGATTTTTCCTGAATCCAGTCATTAAAAGGCTGCAAATGCTCTTTAATATGCTGCCCTCCATGCAGTATTTCACTACTGAATATGCGGGATGCATTTGAATGAGCCAGCACATATTTCATTTTGGCCCGGATAAATTGTCTTAATGACGTTTCAGGATCATCATCTGGGTTGAGGCCACTGAAAACAGACTGCCATAGCTCCATGATGTGATTGAGCACCGCACCGTATAGCTCAACCTTACTATTGAAATAGTAGTGCACATTCGCTTTTGGCAAGCCAGCCCGGTGGGCAATATCGCGAATAGACGCTCCCTTAAATCCGCTGGCGACAAACTCATCTTCTGCGGCTTGAAGAATAATTTGAATGTTTTTCTGCCGGACCCGACTATTTTTTAATCCTGCCTGATCTGTTTTTGAGGGTGATGGTTGCATACTGAATACCGTACCTTGCATTGATTATACTCGATTTGAATATAGACAAGGGACGGGCTTTTTCCACGGCTTAATAAAAAAACGACAGTTTTCAAATAAAAAATACTGTCGTTTTTATTAAACTATATGAATTTTCTACTGTCGATGTGATTAAGCCTTATCAAGATCTCGGTGCGTATGCAAAGACATCAGAGTGAATATTTTTCGCCTGGAAATTTTCTGCTACCAGTGCATCAAATGTTGCATAAACCATCTGTGGAGATCCGCTGATAAAGACTTCACTGCCAAGGAGCAGGTTTTTGTCGTCTATGACCGCCTCAAACAAAAGCCCATGACGCCCTTGCCAGCCCGCTTCTCCAAGCGCGTCACTGACCACCGGGTGGTAGTGAAATTGAGAAGAAGCCCAGTGAATAGGAAGATTAGGCATATAAAACCCTTCTGGCGAACGAGCCCCCCAGTACAGGTAGATATCTTGATGCCCTGGCTTGTTCAGTGAGAACTCAATCATGCTTTTCATCTGGGCAAATCCGGTACCCGCAGCGATAAACACCAGTGGTTTATCCGGAACACTTGCAAGAAAGCACTGACCTTTTGGCATTCGGATTGAAATGCTCCCCTGCTCAAGCTCATTGAATAGTTCAATGGAATTAGCGCTGGAAGATAACTTTTGAATATGTAATTCCAGCTCCTTTTGACCGGGAACCGGGGGGCTGGCTATAGAGAACGCGCAGGCTTCACCACCTGCCAGGAGCATCTCAAGGTACTGCCCTGCCCGGTAGTCCGGGAAATAGCCCTCATGAGGCGTGAGGATGACACGGTAAATACCTTCCGATAACAACTGAAGATTGGCAACCTGGCAAGACTGGGTGGAAACTGGGTTGTTCTGCACGAATACCGCTACCTCTAACGCTTAAAACTTCAGGAACCCCGGGCTTCCTGAAGCCATATGCTACATAAGTATTAATTATCGATGCCAAGCTGATCCCAAATAGCATCAACCCGATGTTTAATGGTATCTGTCATCGAAATGGCTGTTCCCCACTCCCGGCTGGTTTCACCTTCCCACTTGTTGGTGGCATCAAAGCCGACCTTTGATCCCAGTCCGGCAACGGGAGAAGCAAAATCCAGGTAATCAATGGGCGTGTTGTCGATGAAGACTGAGTCTCTTTTCGGGTCCATACGGGTAGTCATCGCCCATATCACATCATTCCAGTCCCTGGCATTGACATCATCATCGGTCACAATCACAAACTTGGTGTACATAAACTGTCGCAGGAATGACCAGACACCCAGCATAACCCGCTTGGCATGCCCCGGATACTCCTTACGCATGGTAACGACTGCCAGCCGATAAGAGCAACCCTCTGGCGGTAAATAAAAATCAACAATTTCAGGAAACTGCTTCTTGAGAATAGGGACGAATATTTCGTTAAAAGCCAATCCCAGTATTGCCGGCTCATCCGGCGGGCGCCCTGTATAGGTGCTGTGATAAATGGGGTTGCGCCGGTGTGTCACACATTCAACCGTAAACACCGGGAATGACTCAACCTCGTTGTAATAGCCGGTATGATCGCCGTATGGGCCCTCATCCGCCATCTCCCCGGGATAGATAAAACCTTCAAGGACAATCTCGGCACTGGCAGGAACCTGCAGATCATTTGTGCGACTTTTGGTTAACTCGGTTTTTCTGCCCCTCAACAGACCGGCAAACGCATATTCTGATAATGAGTCAGGGACCGGTGTCACAGCACCAAGAATGGTCGCGGGGTCAGCGCCTAAAGCCACCGATATCGGAAAAGGGGTATCCGGGTGTTTTTTCTGCCAGTCCCTGAAATCAAGCGCCCCACCCCGATGGGACAGCCAGCGCATGATTAATTTATTCTTGCCAAGCAGCTGCTGACGATAAATGCCCAGGTTCTGGCGCTCTTTTTCCGGGCCACGGGTAATGACCAGGGGCCAGGTGATCAATGGTGCGGCATCCCCTGGCCAGCAAGTCTGAATTGGTAGCCGGGTTAAATCAATATCATCACCTTGCAGTACCACTTCCTGACAAGGTGCCGATTTAACCACCTTTGGTCCCATGTTCAGCACCTGTCTGAACAGCGGCAGCTTTTCAATGGCATCTCTCAAACCTTTGGGAGGATCCGGCTCTTTCAGGTAGGCCAACAGCTCACCCACTTCTCTCAGTGCACCGATATCCTTCTGCCCCATCCCCAGGGCAACCCGTTTCTGCGTGCCAAACAGGTTCGCCAACACGGGCATATCGAAGCCTTTGGGGTTTTCAAACAATAGGGCGGGCCCCCCTTTTTTCAGGGTTCGATCACAGATTTCAGTCATTTCCAGCACCGGGTCAACTTCAAACGTGATTCGCCTGAGTTCCCCCTGTTTTTCCAGCTGATCAATGAAATCCCGGAGATCCTTGTATTTCATGAATATTTCTTCTTTGGCTCTGGCTTTTTCAGGCTTTGGCAGTTTTCTCCTGAACAGTGAAAACTACGTCAGTTGAAACAGGTGATAAAGAGATTATTGCGGTTATGAGGATCGAATAACCGAAGCTTGCCTTTCACGGTCTTTTCGGCCCGCAAAATGAACGGACTGAAAGATCAAAGTCTGACCAGGTAGTTGCGCAATGGTTCATTGAAACAGGCTTGCAGGGTGCTTTGGCCTTACCCCCCGGCAGAGACTGTGATCGTGATCGACATCCTTCTCACAGTCCTTCCTGTGGGAATAAAAATTACTTCCGTTTCATGGACTGGAAGAATTCTTCATTCGTCTTGGTGTGCTTCATACGGTCCAGCAGGAATTCAATGGCCTGAATTTCATCCATTGGGTGCAGGATTTTACGCAGAATCCACATACGCTGAAGCTCTTCTTCCGTGGTCAGCAGATCTTCACGGCGAGTGCCTGACTTGTTGATACCAATAGCAGGGAAGACCCGCTTTTCAGCGGCCCGACGGTCAAGGTGGAGTTCCATATTACCGGTACCCTTGAATTCCTCAAAGATAACCTCATCCATCTTGGAGCCGGTATCAACCAGTGCGGTTGCCAGAATGGTCAGGCTGCCACCCTCTTCAATGTTACGGGCAGCACCAAAGAAACGCTTCGGACGCTCAAGGGCATGAGCATCCACACCACCGGTAAGCACCTTGCCGGAAGAGGGAATCACGGTGTTGTAAGCACGGGCCAGACGGGTAATGGAGTCCAGCAGAATAACCACGTCTTTCTTGTGCTCTACCAGGCGCTTGGCTTTTTCCAGCACCATCTCGGCAACCTGCACATGACGTGAAGGAGGCTCATCGAAGGTAGAGGCGACCACTTCACCACGCACGGACCGGGACATTTCGGTAACTTCTTCCGGACGCTCATCAATCAGCAGAACAATCAGGTAGCACTCCGGATTATTACGGGTAATGTTTGCCGCAATATTTTGCAGCATCAGTGTTTTACCCGCTTTAGGAGGAGAGACAATCAGGCCACGCTGACCTTTGCCAATGGGAGCTACCAGGTCGATAATTCGAGCGGTTAAATCCTCTGTTGCACCATTTCCCATCTCCATAGTGAGACGGTCCTGGGGAAACAATGGCGTAAGGTTTTCAAACAGGATTTTATTGCGGGCATTTTCTGGTTGGTCAAAATTGATTTCATTCACCTTGAGGAGGGCAAAATATCTTTCTCCCTCCTTGGGTGGACGGATTTTCCCGGAAATCGTATCGCCCGTTCTCAGATTAAATCGGCGAATCTGACTTGGGGAAACATAAATATCGTCCGGTCCCGCCAGATAGGAACTATCAGCGGAACGGAGAAAACCAAAACCATCCTGGAGAATTTCCAGAACACCGTCACCATAGATGTCTTCACCACTGCGTGCATGGCGTTTGAGTATGGTGAAAATTACATCCTGCTTCCTGGAACGGGCAAGGTTTTCGAGACCCATTTCATTCGCTATCGCCAGAAGTTCAGGAACAGACTTTTTCTTCAGTTCGGTAAGATGCATAACCAGTAGTGTGCGAATGTTAAATTGAAAGGTAAGTGGCCGTTGTCTTTGCAGGAAGATCAGAAAGTATTTGACTTATTATGATAAAGGACAGCTAAGTGTTGATTGATGCCTGCGAGTGTTTATAACGGCTGCCCTGTCTGGGCCATATCCCTGAGGTCAGAAGATTCCTGACAGCCCTGTGTAATTACAGTCTATATCCATTTCTGGAAAATAATCAAGAATTAAGACTTCGTCAACTGAATTGATTCAAAAATTTAATCAAATGGCTATAAAATTGAGGCCAGTCAAGTGGCTGTAACGGTCTGTCACAACCACCAATGACCAGCAATTACAGATTGCTATCCAAAAATGCGGTCAGCTGTGATTTGGACAGCGCACCCACTTTCGTAGCTTCTACGTTGCCGCCCTTAAACAGCATCAGCGTAGGAATACCACGCACACCGTATTTTGGCGGGGTTGCCTCATTCTCATCAATATTCAGCTTGCAGACGGTCAGCTTGCCGTCGTAGTCCTGGGCAATTTCATCAAGAACGGGGGCAATCATTTTGCAAGGACCACACCATTCAGCCCAATAGTCAACCAGTACCGGACCTTCCGCCTTCAGAACCACTTCTTCGAAGGAGTCATCTGTCACTTTGACAATTTCGCTCATGGAATGGATCTCCTAACCAGGGTACTTAATTAGTACTTAAAAGTGTTTAAAGTAAACTCAGGAGCCTTGACCGAGGGCAAGCCAAACAGGCTGCCAAAAGATATCACCGGCCCAGAACTGACCTATTATGCCTGATTCATGGAATTTTGTGGCTTTTTTTTCTATAAAAATGCCATTGAGCATGGAGGCTTATAAGATTGCCATATGACACAGGCCTGTTTTTCAGTCATCAGTGTAGCTTTGCCCCTGGCAATACAGCCAGTAGGATTTGTGTGCATAACTCGATTAAAGTTAACCTTTTAACATCGGTTATGCTCCGGTCTGCAACCCGGTATTGTCAGGTTGTTAAAACGAGCATTGAAAGCACTGAAAAACATAATATTTTCAATATATTAGCTATGAAATACCATGACAAAACAAGGGCGTAAACAGTCCGGCAGCCTACCTCTCGTAGCCGCCATAGACCTGGGCTCAAACAGCTTTCACATGATCGTAGCCAGGGTGGATCAGGGTGAAATCCGACCAGTAGAAAGGCTGGGCAAAAAGGTTCAGTTAGCTGCAGGCCTTAACCAGCACGACGAGCTAACGGCTGAAGCAATGAAGCGGGGCTTCAGTTGTCTGGAACAGTTTGCCCAGTACCTCGCTGGCAATACCTTTCAAGCGGTCAGAGTCGTGGGTACCAATGCCCTGCGTAAGGCGCGGAACAGCGATGCTTTTGTTGACCAGGCCCAGTCTATCCTGGGCTACCCGGTTGAAATTATCGCGGGCAGGGAAGAAGCTCGTCTCATTTACCTTGGTGTTGCCCAAACCCAGTCCGATGATAATGAGCGCCGTCTGGTGATGGACATCGGTGGCGGGAGTACCGAGTTCGTTATTGGCGAACGTTTTGAGCCAAAGTTGATGGAAAGCCTGCACATGGGCTGCGTGGTATTTACCGACCGTTTTTTTGGCACCGGAGAACTCACACCACAACGATTCCAGTCCGCTTATTACGCTGCACGACTGGAATTACTCAATATTGAACAATCATTTACCCATTTGGGCTGGGTTGATGCCGTAGGGTCATCAGGTTCAATTCGTGCGGTCAGCAGCATTCTTCAGGCCATGGGAGAGAGTGATACCATCACCCGGGAAAATCTGGAGATGCTCAAGCTCAAAGTCCTGAAGTTTAACCAGATCGGCCGTGTTCGTTTTCCCGGGCTGAAGCCTGATCGTCAGGCGATTTTTCCAGCAGGCCTGGCCATTCTCATGGCAGGCTTCGATGCCCTTGGCATCGAACGCATGCATTACTCTGACGGTGCACTTCGGGAGGGTGTTCTGCACGACATGCTCGGGCGGGACCGCCATGAAGACGTTCGGGAGCGAACCATAAATGCCCTGATGAGCCGCTATCATGTTGATGAGCAACAGGCCTTCAGGGTCATGAATCATGCCCGAAACTGCTTTGCCATGACGGCTGATATCTGGGAACTGGGCGACTGTGATCTTGAGCTGCTGTCCTGGGCTGCGCGTGTGTGCCAGATAGGGCTTGATATCTCCCATACACAGTACCATCGACATGGTGCTTACCTGATCGATAACTCTGACCTGATGGGGTTCAGCAAGAGAGAACAGCAGCAACTTGCGCTGCTCGTCAGGGGCCACAGACGTTCCATATCCAAATCACTCCTTTCCGCCTGGCCCAAGGCGGTATCACGCAAGCTGATGCGGCTGATTATCCTGCTGCGCATTGCCAATGTGCTGAGTCATGGTCGCGACGATACCTTACCGGAATATTCCATCAGCTTATCCGGCTCTACCATATCCCTGTTTTTCCCGGAAGACTGGTTAGAACAACACCCTCTGACCGAAGCATACTTTGACTCAGAACGAAGCTATCTGGCAAAAATAAGCTTCAAGTTACTGGTGGCATAGCAACGTGCATAAACGAATAAGGATAGATTGCGCCACTCTAATCGTCGGGTATTGATGCCGCCACCGGGCAGTAATTCCCGCAATAACTAAAATCCCTTTGCTACCAAGGGCTGGAAGCTTGTGGGACAATTTCAGCTACGCAGTCTAAAATAGAGGATATTTTTGTCAAAATACTAACACAGTGTCATATGCCTTCCTCTCATAATCATTCGGTTACCTCTGACCTCATTGATATTGTTTTTGAAAAAGTTCAAGAGATTCCTGACCCTCGCT
>NZ_JBLYNV010000028.1:0-66787 GCF_049310165.1 Endozoicomonas sp. ALE010
TGAACTGGCAACATGTCGACGTTCCTGAATATCTGATCAATCCTTTGACAACAGATTTCAGGAAAATATCAATCGGGGTGGTGAAAGGCAGCCAGATGGAGCCGGGGAAAAAAATGGTCAAGAACACGCTGGACACCCAGTGGCAGAATCTGATTAATAGCGCCGCCAAAGAAAAGTTGATTGCAGGAAAGTGGCACTTCCATGACCTGAAAGCAAAAGGAGTATCGGATCATGAAGGACTGGTATCCGGACACAAACCCTGGAAGCCAAGAAGGTTTACATCCGTAAAACACAGGAAGTCAAAGGAACGAGATGAAGAAAACGAAGGTACAAAAAAAGGCCATCTCAGGCCTTTTTTTTATGCGACTATTGTCAAACAATAGTCATGAACCAAAATACTATTAAGAGGCTATTTTTGGCCGCTTTTTTTTGGGAATTTTTTTGATAAACGACCATATTAGTCTATTCCTAAATCCCCGTAAACCCTTGATTCTATTGGTGCCGAAGACGAGACTCGAACTCGTACGCCCATACGGGCACTGCCCCCTCAAGACAGCGTGTCTACCAATTCCACCACTTCGGCCTTAACTGTCGCTCTCGGCGACAGCAAAATTATTTCTGAAAACTCTTTATAAATCAATAAGATTTTAAATCTTACTGAGGGTTTTCAGAGCTGCTGGAGCCGCTGCTCTCAACGGGCTGAGACTCTAACACAGGCGCATCGCTTTCGATAGTGTTTTCTAATGAATCAACCGAAAAAGGCGCATCATTGACCGGCACACTCTGTTCAATCTGAACAGATGGTAAACCAGCATCAGCAACACTATCAGCTTTCTGCCTGGCCATCATCGCCAGACCGATACTGGTGACGAAAAAGATCGTTGCCAGAATAGCGGTTGTACGGCTCAGAAAGTTCGCTGAGCCCTGGCTTCCAAACACCGTTTGTGAAGCCCCCGAGCCAAAACTGGCTCCTGTTTCTGCACCTTTGCCCTGCTGCAGCATGATCATAGCGATCACGCCAACAGCTACCAGCACGTGCACAAGAAGAATAATGGTTTCCATTACTATCCCGCAGCGTGACAAATCACCTTGAAATCAGCAGCTACCAGCGAAGCACCACCGATCAGACCACCATCAACATCAGGCTGGCTCATCAGTTCTGCCGCGTTGTCAGCCTTCATGCTTCCACCATACAGAACACGGGTTCTGTCCGCCATGGACGGATCGTTTTCTGCCAGCAGCGCACGAATTTCAGCATGAACTTCCTGCGCCTGTTCAGGGGTTGCAGTCAGACCGGTTCCAATAGCCCAAACTGGTTCATAGGCAATTACATAATTAGCCAGACGCTCCGGACCAGCAGCCCGAAGCACAGTATTGATCTGATGAGCCACTACTTTCATAGTGTCACCAGCTTCGCGCTCAGACAGAGTCTCACCAACACAAAGGACTGGTACCAGACCCTGATCAACCAGAGCACAGAATTTTGCAGCCACATCGGCATCGGTTTCGCCATAGAGGGAACGACGCTCAGAGTGACCAATAAGTACATATTCACAGCCAAGGTCTTTGGCCATCAGAGGAGAGATTTCACCCGTGTAGGCTCCTGACAGGTTATCAGAGGCATTTTGCACACCAAATTTAACCGCAGAACCCTTCAGCAAGTCGCGTACCTGCTGAACGTATACGCTAGGTGGAAAAACGAGCACCTCAGCCTTGGTTTCAAGTCCCGAAAGGATTCCATCAACAAGCTCACGGATACTGTCAGAAGAACCATTCATCTTCCAGTTTCCGGCTACCAGTGGCTGACGCATACCGCTTACCTCTTTGATCGCGAGGCCGGAATACTAACCCGAAAGACACCAACATACAATAAGTCAAGCCCTGCGAAGCTATTGAAATCAAGGCAACACAGCTCCGGTGCAAGCCGATACCTGCACCGGGTGACATTCAGCACATTTCCTGTTCAACCACTTTTGCCAGCTTTTCCGCCTGAGCCTTTACCTGAACGCCGTCTTCACCTTCTACCATCACCCGAATGACTGGCTCAGTTCCTGAAGCTCTCAGAAGAACGCGACCTTTTCCAGCCATCTCTTCTTCTGCTTTTTTTACCGCCTCAACAATACCCGCAATGGTGTCGGTGTCCCGCTTATTCTGCACCCGGACATTGATCATAACTTGTGGATAAAGAGTGATCGCAGCCACCATTTCAGACAGTGACTTACCTGCTGCCTGCATGGCTTTTAACACTTTCAAGGCCGAGACAATGCCATCACCCGTGGTCGATGCATCACGACAGATAATATGGCCTGAAGACTCACCGCCGAGCTGCCAGTCATTGGCTATCAGCAGTTCATTGACATAACGGTCACCGACATTGGCCCTGGCAAAGGGAATGCCGGCAGCTTCCAATGCTTTCTCCATTCCCAGGTTGGTCATCAACGTGCCCACGACACCACCCTTCAAGATCCCCCTGGAATGGCGATCCATGGCAATAATAAACAGCAGCTGGTCGCCATCGACGACCTCACCCTGATCATCCACCATAATGACCCGGTCACCATCACCGTCCAAGGCAATTCCCAGATCCGCACCGATTTCCCTGACTCTGGCAGCCATGCCTTCCGGGCTGGTAGCGCCTGCGTTCTCGTTAATGTTGACACCATCCGGATGGATGCACATCGGTATCACTTCCGCACCCAGCTCTCGAAAGACCGCAGGACCAACCTGATAGGTTGCACCGTGGCCGGCATCAATCACAATTTTCATGCCACGCAGATCCAGCTGCTGGGAAGTGCTGCCCTTGCAGTACTCAATGTACCGGCCTGCAGCATCATTCATCCGAGTCACTTTACCCAGACTCTGGGAATCCACTACCTCAATCTCTGACTCAAGCAATGCTTCAATCTTCAGCTCAACCTCATCGGATAGCTTGGTGCCGTCGCCTGCAAAAAACTTTATACCATTGTCGTAAAACGGGTTATGGGAGGCGCTGATCACAATACCCGCCTGCCCATTAAAGGTTCGGGTCAGATAGGCAATGGCCGGGGTTGGCATTGGCCCGGTCAGGACAACATCGATACCGGCAGCAGACAGACCGGCCTCAAGCGCGGACTCAAACATATACCCGGAGATTCGGGTGTCCTTGCCAATAATGACTTTCCCTTCACCCTGTTCCGCCAGCACACGACCCGCTGCCCAGCCCAGCTTCAGGACAAAATCCGGAGTAATTGGAAAGTCACCCACCTTCCCTCGAATTCCGTCGGTACCAAAATATTTTCGAGCCATAGCCGTTTACCAAGAATTTCTGAAAGCAATATCTGGTAATCATCTCACTCATTCAAGTGAACCACCAGTACCATCAGGTTATCTTGAAACGAAGAGGGTTTAAGGAATAGGCGACATTGATGACTTAATGACAGTGAAGACTACCCACCACTGCGGAAGCTCGATCTCCAGACTGGCAGGCATCATTATTTTTTGAAATGAAAACGTTAAGCTTCGTCAACGGCCTGAAGCAAACGCAGGACGTCAACCGTTTCCCTGACATCATGCACACGGATGATATGAGCACCTGCCTGTGCCGCCAGCGCAGCTGCTGCCAAACTGCCCGGAAGCCGGTCTTCGGTATCCCGATCCAGGGTTGCCCCAATAAACGACTTTCTGGACATACCCGCCAATACCGGCAGACCCGCTTCATGGAAGCGGCGAAAACCCTTCAGCATTTCAAGATCGTACACTGGCGTTTTACCAAACATACCGCCCCCAAAGCCCGGGTCCAGTATCAAGCGCTCCCTGGCAATTCCGGCCTTCTCGCAGCGCTCCACACAAGCCATCAAATACTGGCTGACCTCTTTAACCACATCACCATAGACCGGTACAACCCCGGGCTCAGGTTGATCAACAAGAGAGTGCATCAGAATAATGGGAACTGTCGTTTCCGCTGCTGCTTCCAACGCCCCCTCACGGTGCAACGCCCGGACATCATTAATAATCCCCGCGCCCGCTTTTACCGCCTCTTTCATCACCAGAGGAGAGCTGGTATCAATGGAAATAATGACGTTGAAGCGCGACGCCAAACCTTCAATAACTGGCAGAACCCGCTCTAACTCCTGCTCCTGGGCTGGCGCACCGGAAGCACCGGGGCGTGTCGACTCGCCACCAATATCCAGAATATCCGCCCCGTCCTTGATCATCTGCTCGGCAACATTCAGCCAGTTATCAGCACAGCGGCTCCCTTGATAAAAAGAGTCCGGTGTAACGTTCAAAACCCCCATCACCCTGGGCCTGTTCAGATCCAGCATTTTCCCTGCACAGTTCAACTTGAATTCGTTGCTCATGAATACTCCTCAGATCCCGTTCAGTCATTTTTTCTGATGGCCACCCTGACCAATCACTCCCCCTGAGCGGGTATAAGTAGTTAACCAAATGAAATCATATATTTCTGACTAAGTTGTCAGTCACTCCCGGCAACTGCTCCTGCGTTGCTCTATCTCCTGCATCCATGCAGTCGTGCGGCGTTGCAACTCCGGTCACATAGCTACGGCTATGCTCCCTACGTTGCGCCTTGCATAGCAACTGCCCACTTAGCCAGAAATATACGATTCCATTTGGCCAACTACTTACCAACCGTGGCCAAAAAACCGATAACCATGATTCATCGACAAATTGGCAGATACAAAAAAGGGCAGGATAAACCTGCCCTTCATCATCATAGACCTGACTGACGATCAGTGCTCCCCAGCTGGGCCACCAATCGAACCACCTGAATCTTTTTTATCACCATCTTCCGCCTTTACTTCAGACTCATCAGCAGCAGTCTTTACACCGCTGTCATCGTTATCACCAGAATCCTTGGGAGGGCGAACTTCACGGCCAGCCATGATGTCATCAATCTGATCACTATCAATGGTTTCGTACTGAATCAGCGCCTCAGCCATTTGATCCAGCTTGTCGCGGTTATCGACGAGAATCTGGTTGGCGCGGGAGTAACATTCATCAACAACCCGACGAACTTCCTCATCAATGATCTTCGCCGTTTCACCGGAAACGTTCATCCTGGAACCACCGCTACCGTAGTTTTTACCCAGGAAAACCTCACCCTCATCCTCATCGTAGAGCAGTGGACCGAGCTTTTCAGAAAGGCCCCACTTGGTCACCATGCTTCTGGCAATCTGGGTAGCACGCTGGATATCATTGGAGGCACCGGTTGTAACCCCATCTTTGCCCAACGTCATTTCTTCGGCGATACGGCCACCAAACAGTGAGCATATCTGGCTCAGTAGTGCCTGGCGGCTCTGGCTGTAGCGGTCCTCTTCAGGCAGGAACATGGTCACCCCAAGCGCCCGACCTCGCGGAATAATACTCACTTTGTAGACTGGATCATGGTCCGGAACCAATCGACCAACGATGGCATGACCGGCTTCATGATAAGCCGTATTGCTCTTTTCCTTATCACTCATGACCATGGACTTGCGCTCAGCGCCCATCATGATTTTGTCTTTCGCCAGATCAAACTCTTTCTGACCCACCGTACGTTGGTTAGCCCGTGCTGCAAAGAGCGCCGCCTCATTAACCAGATTGGCCAGGTCGGCACCGGAGAATCCCGGAGTACCACGTGCAATAACCGAAGGCTGCACATTGTCAGAAACCGGAACCTTGCGCATATGCACTTTAAGGATCTGCTCACGACCACGGATATCCGGCAAGCCAACCACCACCTGACGGTCAAAACGACCAGGGCGCAATAACGCAGGGTCAAGGACATCAGGACGGTTGGTAGCAGCAATTACAATAATACCGTCGTTCGCTTCAAAACCGTCCATCTCAACCAGCAGCTGGTTAAGGGTCTGTTCACGTTCATCGTGACCACCGCCCATACCGGCACCACGGTGACGACCGACCGCATCAATCTCGTCAATAAAGATGATGCACGGTGCCTGCTTCTTGGCCTGCTCAAACATGTCACGGACACGGGAGGCACCAACACCTACAAACATCTCAACAAAGTCAGAACCGGAGATGGTAAAGAACGGAACCTTGGCCTCACCGGCAATCGCTTTGGCAATCAGGGTTTTACCGGTACCCGGAGGACCCACCATCAGAACGCCCCGGGGAATACGACCACCCAGACGCTGGAATTTACCGGGATCCTTCAGGAAGTCTACCAGCTCCTGAACATCTTCCTTGGCTTCTTCAACACCGGCTACATCGGCAAACGTAGTTTTGATCTGATCTTCAGACAGCAGGCGGGCCTTGCTTTTGCCAAAGCTCATCGGGCCACCCCGGCCTCCGCCGCCGCCCTGCATCTGACGCATGAAGAACATGAATACCGCAAGAATCACCAGAATCGGGAAGCTGGCCACCAATAGCTGTGTCCAGATACTCTGCTTTTCAATAGGCTTGGACTCAACCTGTACCTTGCCCAGCAGGAGTTCATCCATCAGTTTGTTGTCTGGCACCGTGGGCGGCAGATTGGTTTCAAAACGTTCACTGTTGTTTAACATGCCGGTGATGGTAAAACCATCAATGACAACCTTACTGACCTGGCGATTTTCTACCATGCTGATGAAGTCAGAATAGGCAACCTTCTGGGTAGACGACTGCATGCCATCAAAGTTTTTAAAGACGGTCAATAGCACCAAGGCGATTATGACCCAGAGAATCAAATTTTTTGCCATATCATTCAAGGGGCTAACCTCTCTTGAGCGTACTTAAGCCTCAGGTAATCGTTTATATTGAGCACGTTCCCCTGGCTCGCTGTGATTATGTATTAATGCTTATCTGCAACGATACACGATCAGCGGACGGTGTGACAGTGATTGTCTTCTATCATGCTGATTAATGCATCCTATTATTCAACGCCCGGTATTATCCCCTGAAGCCAGAGGCCAGCAGATATACTTCTCTTGAGCGCGCCCTGGAAGCCGTTGGCTTGCGGGTCTGCACTTTGTCAAAGCTGGTTTTCATATCTTTCAGATAGGCATCAAAGCCTTCACCCTGAAACACCTTAACCAGAAACACACCTCCTGTACGCAACACCTGCCTGGACAGATCCAGTGCCAGTTCCACAAGGTACATGGCATTGGGCTGATCAACAGAGAGTGCTCCACTCATATTGGGGGCCATATCGGAAATTACAAGGTCTACCCGGTCCGAACCGATGGTTTCCAGTATTTGTTCCAGCACCGTGTCTTCTGTGAAGTCACCCTGAACAAAGTCAACCCCGGCGATAGGATCCATTGGCAAAATATCAGAAGCAACCACCCGCCCCTGATCACCCACCAGCTCAACCGCTACCTGAGACCAGCCACCGGGTGCCGCACCCAGATCAACCACCCGGATACCCGGGCGAAAGAGTTTATCCTTCTCCTGAATTTCCAGAAGTTTATAACTGGCCCTGGATCGCCAGCCATCTTTTTGCGACTGCTTTACATAGTGGTCATCAAAGTGCTCTTTTAACCAGCGACCACTACTTTTGGATCTCGCCATAATCTTTTTGCAAACTGCCTGTAAATTAAGCTTGGGAGCCTGTCCAAGAATAGCGCCCGTCTAGGCGACCCCGTAGCGAGGATGGCAGAAAATTGAGGATAAAAATTCCGTTTTGTGAGGTGAATAGCGGGGCTATTTGCCGAACAAAACGGAATTTTTAGACCAATTTGCTGCCACCGCAGTAGGGCAGTCTATTCTCGGACAGGCTCCTAGACGTTGCCTGAAAAATATTTGAGCAACATCAAACCGAAAACTGAAAGGGGTAAAAGTTTACACCTGACAAAAGCTGAGATTTCCATCAGCCGGTAAGTAGTTGGCCAAATGGAATCGTATATTTCTGGCTAAGTGGGCAGTTACTATGCAAGGCACAACGTAGGGAGCATAGCCGTAGCTATGTGACCGTAGTTGTAACGCCGCACGACTGCATGGATGCAGGAGCTAGAGCAACGCAGGAGCAGTTGCCGGGAGTGACTGCCCACTTAGTCAGAAAATACGATTTCATTTGGTTAACTACTTAAAGTAAAAGTCATGGTGATAATATCTTATACAGCATGGCTGTGACAGCAGAAGACAATAAAAGATTAAGCGGATGATTAGGGGTTATTACGCACCACAAGCCAACACTTTCCACACACTTGTGCTGATCAAACGCTTTGGAATGTTTATTATTGTGGAGTCAGTAATCACTAACCGCTGTAACACCATCAGCATAATACGTATTGTTCAACCACTGCCGAAGAGACAGGTCACCACTTATACGGGCAGCCTCGAACAGCAGGCACACTTCCCTCAGCAGCCAGAAAGCGATAGCATGCGCCACCAGAAGCTTGCATATGCTGTCGAGTGACTTAAATGCTGCCAGCCTGAGACCCATTCCGCAGTCCACGGCGCTGGACATTAATTCGCTCTCTTCGACACCCAGTCAATGACCGTTAAGCGCTCCATGAACAGTACTTTTCTGTCCCCAACCTGCATTAACGAAAACTTCTCTGGAAAAATACGGTCATACCCATCATCAGATATCGTGTATGACGATTCGTTATTAAAGAAATTATCAGGAATAGCAAACATGAGCTTGAATGCAGCCAAAAAGAAGCATTTCCGTACCATCGGCCACAACCTGAACCCTGTCGTCATTGTGGCAGACAAGGGGCTGACAGATGGCGTGGTTGAAGAAACATTACGCGCACTGAATGACCATGAACTGATCAAGGTGAAATTCGCCATTGGCGACCGGGAAACCCGCCAGCAACTGGTCAGCGAACTGATCAGCGCCACAAACTCTGATCTCATTCAAACCATTGGCAAAATCGCACTGATTTTCAAAGCCGCCGACAAACCCAATCCGGCACTCTCAAACCTGCTGAGAGTCCAGGGCTAAACCGAACAGGCCACGATGGTGGCCTTTATCAACGACTGGCTGGCAAGCAATTACTGCCCTGCCACTTTTGCCGCCAGGAGTGCCTGAAGCTTATAAATATTGGTTTTGCTGTTAAATTCCATCTGCATTGACTCTGGCTGGCCGGAAATCCATAGTTTCAGTTCAGCATCCAGATCAAAATGACCTACAGACTCAACAGTAAACATAGTGATCGACTTATAAGGTATTGAGCGATATTCAACCTTGCGTCCGGTAAGCCCCTGCTTGTCGATCAAAATCAACCGGTGATTGGTCAAAACCACCATATCCCGCACCAGCTTATAGGCCAGCTCTATGGACTCCGACGGATTAAGAATGGTTGCCAGATCCTCCATTGCTTCCGTATTGCTCATCTCACCTGCATTGCCCAGTAAGGCATCAAACAGACCCATAGCATTTCTCCTTAATTTTTCACAGGTTATCAGCAAGCATCATTTTTCGGGGATACCGCAATTGAACTTGTTACCGATGTTCATGTTCAATGCGTCGAGTCTACCGGATCTGATACCAACTCCACCTTCTAAATATGAACTGCGCAGCCATTTTGAACCGCTGGATCTTCGTTGGAATTCCTCGCAATAGCCCTGCTATTACTCGTCATTCCGCCTTGCCCAGCGGTCCAAAATGACTTGCTCGTTATCATATTTAGAAGGTGGAATTGGTATTATTCAGGATTCATCATCGTCAGCAGCTCTTTGACAAAATCCTTCCTCTTGACCTGGTAATCATTGACGAGCTGAGCTGTCGCCAGCCAGCCGTTAACCCTGCGCTCAAAATCATCACGGCACACATGGCTGGCCAATTTTATTTGAAGATTCCCAGTCAGTACATGAAGGCGATGTTGTTCCTGTTGAAGCCGGTCAGTCCGGCAGTTTAATGTTTCGGGTTCTTCCTCACAGTGCAGGGCGATAAACTGCCGACCTTTATTCAGGGTAAGCAGTGAGCGTATCAGCAAGCCATAAATGCGCTCATGGGCATTTTGGGGCTTGTTAAAAAGAAGGGTTCGAGGTATGTCAAATACAACCCCTCTTTGCAATTTTCTTGTCAGCGGATCAAGGTTATCAACAAGGTATGCCAGCGCATCGTTCAATAATCGGGTTTCTTCAGTAAACGACAAACACCATACCGGCCTTTCAACACCAGGAACGTGAACGGCCAGTCGTGCTCCATTCGTATCAATGACTCTGGAGTCCACACTGACTTGCAGCCCCATCGTTTTGATACCCAAATCACCGTATCTAAGATCAATATTGCAGGCCTGTGGCAATTTAATCGCCTGACAGCCCGGGACCGGCCTGAAGGTAATGTTTTGTGTGATTTCTGAATCCTCATCGGTGTTCAGTGCCTGCAACTTCTCAAAGAGTATGGTGGCCGATTTTTCTGTCGTACAGATAATGTCAATATCATTAAATGCCGGGCAGAGGTTCTGCAAAAAACGGGCGTATGAACCGGTAATCAGAATGGGGGGATTGGCATAAGAGCGATTGATGTCCTGAATAATTTCCAGTGCTTTTAGTGTCAGCGCATCTAACCGCTGAGCTTGCTTGTCCGGGAAACCCGGTGCCCCTGTTTTTGGCCATTGCTTCCGGGTTTGAGCCACAAGGGTGGAAAATAATGCCTGAGCAACCGATGCATTATCTGGTGCATTCCTGAACTCCCTAACCTGAGGAGGGGAAAGGTCTTCCTGGCCGAGATTGCCATTGGATACCTCTAACGGTTTTGCTACCCGGCCAGAGTTGTCAATATCACTTACGGGGATAACCGGTTGAAACAGCCGCTGATCAAGTATCCTGGCTTTGGTGCTGTATTGTTCAAACCAGCAGCCCAACGCATGGCGCTGCTTACTTCCTTCAGGGAAACTATTAAGGCACTCCAGCACCTGATCCTTATGGATTTGTCGTCCATCAATAGGCAGTCTCTTACTGTAGCAATGAGCCAGGAAGAAGAAATGCAGGCGTAAATTCTGAAATGAGCGCCTCAGTGTATTGATGGATTGCAATACCTGTTGTGCTGATACGCTCTGATGATTCATTGGCAGCTCATGCTGCAAAGCCATGAATTTCAGGATACATTGCACTCGATGCTGCTCATCGTCATTGACCGATAAGTTGTTTAAGGTTTGACAGGCTTCTTGAAAAATAGCCTGAACCTCGCTGGCTTCATCATAGGGCTGAAATTGTTCCAGCCGTTGAATCAGAAACCTGGTTTGTCTTGAAGAATGATCCCCGGGCACTGTGTTAAACGCTGCCAATACTCTCTGGTTATCCAGATCGGAGCCATGCACTATTCTTGCATTCAATGCCAGCTGGGAATAAAAAATAGCTCTTTCCAGCAGCCAACCACCACGGACATAGTCTTTAGCCACCTCATCCGGGTTGACCTGCTGACCATTCAACAACAAGCCCCTGAAGCAGCATTCTGCTTTGAAACGCACAATCCCCAGTTTGCCTTCCGGACTGTCCGGAAACGCCTCAACCACCGTATCCGGTGTCACCGGCCGATCCTTTAACGGCAAGCCCCTCAGGCAACATTCCGCTTTGAAGCGCCCTAGCCCCAGTTTGCCTTCCGGACTCACCGGAAAATCCTTGATCACCTCAGCCGCTGTGACCTGCTGGCCATTGAGCAACATGCCCTTCAGGCAACATTCCGCTTTGAAACATGCCAGCGCCAGTTTTGCCCTGATTGCCTGAAAACCCTTAACCACCTCATGCGGTGTGACCTGCTGACCATTCAGTGAGATGCTCCTCAGGCAACACTGCGCTTTGAAGTGCGCTATCGCCAGTTTACTGTCCGAACACTTCGGTAAATCCTTAACCACCATATCCGGTTCGATCTGTCGGTCATTCAACGCCAGGCCCCGCAGGCAACACTCCATTTTGAATCGCGCTGCGCCCAGTTTGCCTTCCGGGCTTGCCGGAAAATCATTAACCACCGCAGCCGTTGTAACCTGTCTGCCATTCAGCAACATACCCCTCAGGCAACATTCCGCTTTGAAACGGGCAAGCCCCAGTGTTGCCCTGGCAGCCCGATACTCCTTAACCACCTCATCCGGTGTAACCTGCTGACCATTCAACAGCTTCCCTCTAAAGCAACATTGTTCCTTAAAGTGCGCCAGCTCAAGTGTCGCTTTAACGGCCCGATAATCCCTCGCCACCGCATCCGGTAGAACCCGTTGGCCATTCAACGGCAGCCCCCGCAGGCAACATTGTGCTTTGAAGCGTGCCAGCGGCAGTGTCGCGTTAATGGCCTGATAATCCTTAACCACCGCATCCGGCGTAACCCGCTGGCCATTCAACAGCAGCCCCCGCTGGCAACATTCTGCTTTGAAGCGTGCCAGCTCCAGCGGGGCTTCGGCGGCCTGATAATCCTTGACCACCGTTTCCGGTGTCACCTGCCGACCATGCAATAGCAAGCTCCTCAGACAACATTCCGCTTTGAAGCGTGCCAGCGACAGTGGTGCCCCGACCACCTGATATTCCTTAACCACCTCATCCGCTGTGACCTGCTGGCCGTGCAATGGCAGGCTGTTCAGGCAACATTCTGCTTTAAAGCGCACTATACCCAGTTTGCCTACCGGACTATCCGGGAAATACTTAACCACTTCATCCGGTGTCACCTGCTGACCATTCAGCAGCCAGCCCCTCAGACAACATTCTTCTATAAAGCGCGCTATACCCAGTCTGCCATCCGGACTATCCGGGTAATCCTTAACCACTTCCTCCGGTGAGATCAGCCGACCATTCAACGGCAGGCACTTCAGGCAACATTCCGTTTTAAAGCGGGCTATCCCCAGTTTGCCTCCCGGACTATCCGGGTAATCCCTAACCACCTCATCCGGTGTAACCTGTCGGCCATTCAACAGCAGATACCTAAGGCAACACTCCGACTTGAAGCGCGCCAGCTCCAGTGTTGCCCCGATGGCGTGATAAGCCATGACCACCGAATCCGGAGTGACCGGATGACCATTCAAGTTCAGGCCCATCAGGCAACATTCCGCCATGAAGCGTGCTATCGCTAATTTGAACTTATGATTTTGATCTGGCTGTCGGGAGAACTCTTCAATGACCTGAATCGGGGTAACGACTCTATTGCCATGCAAAATGTTCTGTAAGCACAGTTTTTGCAGGAAAAAGCCGCTTCTGATAGAGGATGTATCATTTCCATAGGCTGTAAGCACATCAGCCGAAGTGACTTGACGTCCTTGTAATGGTTTTTTTTCCCAAAAAGCATCCTCAACACACTTGCCGTTATACAGAGCGATGCCTGTGACTCTATGGGGACTAAGGTTTGAGACACTTTTACCGTAAAATGCACTTATGGAAGGGTAAGGAAGCCTGCTTGAACTGGCTTGTTGATCAACCCAGCGAGCAGACTTTGGGTGGGCGCTGGTTGATGCGGCAGCTTTCAGAATAATACCCTGCACTCATAAATAACGCCGTTTGACCTTAAAATTATTATTAGGTTCCATTCAGAATGTGCCAATCAGGGAGATAAACTCAACCCGAAAGGCTGGCGCACGTGGCAATAGCGCAGCCAGAGCCGGGTAACTGACACTATGAAACAGAAAAATTTGCCGCGAACTTTTTATGCAAATAATCCTTGTAGACTGCAATATTTTCCTCGGACTCCAAAAGTGCTGTCACTTTATACTTCAGATCATTTTGAAAACCTTGAAGTTCATGCTGGTATTGAACGGGAGAAAAGTTCACCAGGCGACTCTCCGCTAATTTTTTAACGACCTGCGAATCCAGCTTCTCCCCAATCAATGGATTTAAAACCTCTTCATAAGCAGATCGCAGCAAAGCAATATGCTTCATTTTGGTTGCCGATGGCGAATCAATATCCTGACGAATAAGTTTCTCTCCAACGACACTTTCACACACATATTCAGCAAACCAGGTGACAGTGTCCTGCGCCCCTCTGGTATATGCGTCCGGTCTGGTGAGAATAGACAAAAACTCATTCTCTAAAGCAGCAAAATTTGCCACAGGTTCTTTAGCTGCGAGCATAGCCAGCAAACTCCTTGCCGCTGTGACTTCATCCATTTTTTCCAAATCCGCCATATAAGCTGCCAGTTGTTTGCTTTTACCGGGGTCACCTTCCCTGCCATCTTGAAAATAATGACAGAGGTGAGATTTCTTAAACTTGGCCACATCTTCTGACGTAAATTGATATTTTGAAATTCCGGGAGTGGAGGCCAGCAGTGATTCAGCCCAGCCATTGTCTGCTGTTAAAGCATCTGTGACCTGAACACGTGTAACAAAACCTTTGCTTAAAAAATCGCACGCCTGCCGCTTACTTTCTTCATTACCTTTTAACATTTTTTCTGCCAGCGCTTTAGCCTGGGATGAAACTGCCTCCAAATGCATTCGTTGAGTCTTCGTGAAATCAGACTGCCGACGGGGATATAAGGAAAAAGGCCTTAAATTGGACTTATGGGTATAGGTGGCTCCAATATTGCAAAAAATAAATATTCCAATCTTTTCCAGTAATCTGATCTGCTCAGAATTGGATAGCTGGGTTTCTATAATACCAGGCAATATCGTACAAAAATCAGCTTTATCTATATCATCCCGGTTACTTGCTACCTTTTTCAACCTATCCAAAGGTGCCTTTAGATTTTTAGACAGCTTACTCGAAAGTTCCTTTACTTTCGTCTCTTCAGAAGCTTTCTCAGCCAGTAGTTTTTTCTCATTGACTTCAAATTCTTCCAATTTAGACGTTGCACGCTTTTGATCATTTTTCGCTATTGTCAGCTTTTGTTCATATTGAGAATTTCTATTTTGTGCCTCTGTGAGCGCCTGCTCAGCCTCTATACGCGCTGCCACCGCCTCGTTATGCGCTGTATCCGCCTCCCGATTCTGCTCCTCTGCCTTGGCAACCTTTTCTGTCAACCTCCTCAATTCTTTTTCTTGACTAAAAAGGGCTCCTTCCATCTCTTCTACTTCTGCTCTCTGCGCTGCCAGTATACGAGATGTCTGCTCGACATCACTTTGCGCACGTTCTGCCGCAGCTTTATAATAAGCAGTTTGTTTTTCCAGCGATTCGGTTTCTTGCTTCTGTTTTTCCAACTTCAGCTGTTGTACCTGCATTAACTTTTCCAATTTTTGCTTCTGCTCTTCTTCCATCTTTTCGATTGCAATCTGCTGCACTTGCAACTTCATATTCATTTTATATTCTTTTGCTGCTCCCTCTTCTTTTAGTTGTTTAAATTCCTCTTCTGTTATCCCACTTCTTTTAGCTAACCTTTGGCTTTGTTTTAACATCGTTAGTTCATATTTCAAATTTTCAACGCTACTTTTGGCTAACTTCAATTCACTAGCAGCTTCTTCAATGATTTTGTATCCACTGGAAAAAGCGGTCATTTTCCCCAGGCACTCGTCTAAGTCGGGACGAGAGGCGCTGCTTGTCGAAACCATCTGAGTTAAGAAACCTGACAGCTGCTGGACGAAATCATTACTGTCTATCCTGAGTTTTGGAAGAAATTCCGCCAGATTTAGTTTTAAGTCCTCGCGCTGAACAGTCCGAGACTCGGCAACTTTATATTTACCAGGTTCATCAGAAAATAGATTCAACAAAATAATTCCAAGGGAAAACACCATCGACTTGGCTGTAATTTCTGATTTCTGGTGTTGGTCAGGCTCAATAAACAACGGTGTCCCCACTAGATTCTGGGGCCTGGGCGCTGATGGATCTTCAAGATCAAATACATGGGCATTGTCAATAAAAAAGATCTCTTTATTAACCTTATCATACATCATGTTGGACGGTTTAAGGTCGGGATGAACTAACCCCCCAGCCACGAAAGTCTTAGCACAAATCAACATAGCCACAGCACAGTCAAACCTGTCTTTCAGTGGCCATTCTTGATCATCAAAATACTTCTGCAAACATTCTCCGGGAATGCGTAGTTGATCCAGATATTGGTAATCTTTAAATTTTCCAGCACCTAACGATCCGGGCTGAACCGAATGAAAGTCCATTTCACTCCTGGCAACTTCAGTGTTTTTCTGGATCTTCATAATTCTGTTATATTGCTGCCCTTGAGGAACTCCCCAACATTTCTCTGACTTTCGGACCAAAAGACTACTTTCATAGACTTCTCCAAAAGCACCTTTGCCTATATATGGATTGGTTATATCGTGAACCTGGATAATGAAAGGTTTCTCCCCAGCCCTTTTAAAGCCAACCAGTCGATCAAAATAACCGGACTTCACTAAACAATGACAGGAGCGATCTGAACTGCTGTGATGATGTGCTTTAAGCTGACCATATAATTCTTCAGCCATTCTGGCTTCCCGGGGGGACAATTGCCGAATGAACTTAATCTCAGGGGCATTGCGTTGTTTGCCACGGACTGAGTCCATCTGATGCAGTGGTGGCTTGGTTGCAATGGATGGAGGGTAATGCATAACTCATTCCTGCAATTAAAAATTTGATTATGAAGATTTGATCATTAAAAGTTTAATTAGTTCTTTATCGTTGTTAATTAACCTGACAGAAAGTCAAATCAAAGCTCCATAAAGAGATTCGAGATACTCCTTATTTTCCATTTGTTTTCATATAAATCACTAACCAGTTGGTTAGCGTTTATAACATCCCGACTCATCTTCTGAAGTAGAATGGCCAATGGATAGAAAATATTCGATGACAGTTGGTTAACTGATTATGAAGGGCAAGATGCTAAGGACACACAGAGAAACAGTAAAAGAACTTCATGGCAGGGTGAAAACAAAAAAGCCGGGATAACCCGGCTTTTTTCTGACTTATTCTTCGTCAGCGGACTCTACTGCTGCAACAGCAGGACGGTCCAGCAACTCGACATAAGCCATAGGCGCGTTGTCACCATGACGGAATCCGCACTTGATGATACGGATGTAACCGCCTGGACGCTCTTTGAAACGCGGACCCAGATCAGTGAACAGTTTGCCTACCGCAGCCTTGTTACGGAGACGATCGAACGCCAGCCGACGGTTAGCAACGCTGTCTTCCTTAGCCAGGGTGATCAGCGGTTCAGCAACACGGCGCAGCTCTTTCGCTTTTGGCAGTGTTGTCTTGATTACTTCGTGCTCAACCAGGGAAGCAGCCATATTCTTGAACATCGCTTTGCGATGAGAACTGTTCCGGTTAAGCTTGCGGCCACTCTTACGATGACGCATGGCACAAACTTCCTCTTCTTACCAGGAACCGCTTCTGTTTCTGCAACAGTGGCGGCTCCTGGCTGCAATTAAGCAGAAACCTTATCGTCGCTCTTCAAACTGGCAGGTGGCCAGTTATCAAGACGCATACCCAAGCTCAGACCACGGGAGGCCAGAACGTCCTTGATTTCAGTCAGGGACTTCTTACCCAGGTTCGGGGTCTTGAGCAACTCAACTTCAGTGCGCTGGATCAGGTCACCAATGTAGTAGATGTTCTCTGCCTTCAGGCAGTTAGCACTACGTACGGTCAGTTCGAGATCATCAACCGGACGAAGAAGAATCGGATCAACCTCGTCTTCTTCCTTCACAGGCTCTGGCTCGGACTCACCTTCCAGATCCACGAATACCGCCAGCTGCTGCTGCAGAATAGTAGCAGCACGACGGATGGCTTCATCAGGATCCAGAGTACCATTGGTTTCCAGATCGATAACCAGCTTGTCGAGGTCAGTACGCTGTTCTACACGAGCACTTTCTACGACATAGGAAACACGGTATACAGGGCTATAGGTGGCATCCAGCTGCAGACGGCCGATAGCGCGAGTTTCCTCTTCATCCTGACGACGGCTGTCGGCTGATTCATACCCACGACCACGAGCAACCTTCAGCTTCATGTTGAGATTGCCCTTGTTATTCATGTGGGCAATAACATGATCAGGATTCACGATTTCAACATCGTGGTCCAGCTGGATGTCAGCAGCAGTGACGACACCCTCGCCTTTTTTGCTCAGAGTCAGAGTAACGCTGTCACGGCCAGTCATGCGAATAGCCAGGCCTTTGAGGTTGAGCAGGATTTCAATAACGTCTTCCTGAACACCTTCAATAGCACTGTATTCATGCTGCACGCCATCAATCTCTACCTCAGTCACGGCACAACCGGGCATAGAGGAAAGAAGAATGCGACGCAGGGCATTGCCTAAGGTATGCCCAAAACCACGTTCCAGCGGCTCCAGGGTGACCTTTGCCTGTGTCAGACTGATTTCCTCGACATCAATGTGTCGAGGAGTTAGAAATTCAGTAACCGAATTCTGCATGGATGTTACACCCCACCTAACTGTCTATCCCTTACTTGGAGTACAGCTCGACGATCAAGCTCTCGTTGATGTCGGCCGCCAGATCACTCCGCTCGGGCAGCGTCTTGAAGACACCTTCTTTTTTGCTGGCGTCCACTTCTACCCAGATGGAGAAACCACGCTGGGCAGCAAGTTCAAGCGCTGCATTGATGCGCAGCTGGTTCTTTGCCTTTTCACGGATAGCAACAACGTCACCAGGCTTAACCTGATAAGACGGGATGTTTACAGTCTTGCCATTAACCATGACAGCTTTGTGGCTGACCAGCTGGCGTGCTTCTGCACGGGTAGAACCGAATCCCATGCGGTAAACCACATTATCAAGGCGAGACTCCAGAAGTTGCAACAGGTTTGAACCGGTTGCACCCTTCAGACGGTCAGCTTCCTTGTAGTAGTTACGGAACTGCTTTTCCAGTACACCGTAGATACGACGAACTTTCTGCTTCTCACGAAGCTGAACACCGTAGTCGGAAAGACGACCACGACGCTGGCCATGCTGGCCAGGAGCATTTTCTGCCTTGCACTTTGACTCGAGCGCACGAACACCACTCTTCAGGAAGAGATCAGTGCCTTCACGACGAGACAGTTTGCACTTAGGACCTATATATCTAGCCATTTACCGGTCTCCTGCTTATACACGACGCTTCTTGGGCGGACGACAACCATTGTGTGGGATCGGGGTAACATCAGTGATGTTATTGATCTTGAAACCACAAGCGTTGAGCGCGCGTACAGCGGATTCACGGCCTGGACCAGGCCCTTTAACATTCACGTCCAAATTCTTCAGACCGAACTCAGCGGCGGCACGTCCGGCACGCTCAGCTGCAACCTGTGCAGCAAATGGCGTGCTCTTACGGGAACCACGGAAGCCGGAGCCACCTGCAGTTGCCCAGGAGAGTGCATTACCCTGGCGGTCGGTAATTGTCACGATAGTGTTGTTAAAAGAGGCGTGAATATGGGCGATGCCATCCACAACCGACTTTTTAACTTTCTTACGTGTACGAGTACCTGGCTTTGCCATATCAGAACAAATCCTGTATTTAAAAGTTCGTTATTCCCTGTAAAGAAAAGCCTTTAAAAGAAAAGGTCTATGCAAAGCGTTTCTTCAGAGAAATGAAACGATCTTATTTACGAATCGGTTTGCGCGGACCCTTACGAGTACGGGCATTGGTCTTTGAGCGCTGACCACGAACCGGCAGACTGCGACGGTGGCGAAGGCCACGGTAGCAACCCAGGTCCATCAGGCGCTTGATGTTCATGCTGATTTCGCGACGCAGGTCACCTTCTACGTTGAGTTTTGCAACTTCAGTACGCAGGGATTCCAGCTGATCTTCGCTCAATTCAGATACTTTGGCAGACGGGTTAACACCAGTGGCAGCACACAGCTGCTGAGCTGAAGTCTTACCGATACCAAAAATGTAGGTCAACGAGATAACGGCATGTTTGTTATCTGGAATGTTGACGCCAGCAATACGGGCCATTCAATCGTCTCCGTTATTACATTTAACCGTGTAACAGCTATTCAGTTGATCATTCCTGATTGCTCAGCAAAACCAAATTAAACTGAAACACGTCACCATATTGAAACGCCGGAAAGAACCTTTGTTTCAGAAATGGCTGCTTTCATCCTGAAGAAAACACCTGGGAGCGATCAAGCAAGGCTAAAACACTCACGCAGCAAAAGGCATTTCCAACAGGTCGAAAGGCGGAAATTGTAATCCCCCTTTCGATAAAACACAACCGCTCATGAACAATTTCATGAGCGGTTGGCTTTGCCTGAGGTCACATTAGACCAGAGTCCTGCTATCGCGAGAATCCGTAGATTCCCGACAATTATTAGCCCTGACGCTGTTTGTGACGCGGCTCCTGACAGATCACACGTACATTACCCTTACGCTTGATGATCTTGCAGTTGCGGCAGATTTTTTTAACCGACGCGCGTACTTTCATAACTAACTCCACAACCGTTGCAGAACTATTCTCAATGAGAGTGGCTTAGCGGATCAGACCGCCAGAGCCATAGCCCTTAAGATTGGATTTCTTCAGCAGCGACTCATACTGATGCGACATGAGATGCGACTGCACCTGAGCCATGGTGTCCATCACCACGACCACCACGATCAACAGGCTGGTGCCTCCCAGATAGAACGGCACGTTAGCCGACACGACCAGGAACTGAGGCAACAGACACACTGCTGTCATATAGAGAGCACCGAACATGGTCAGGCGAGTCAGGACACCATCAATATAACGTGCAGACTGCTCGCCCGGACGAATACCGGGGATGAATGCACCCGACTTCTTCAGGTTATCTGCCACGTCTTTTGGATTAAAGACCAGGGCAGTGTAGAAGAAGCAGAAGAAGATGATGCCTGCCGAGAACAGTATGATGTTCAGTGGCTGACCCGGACCCAGCGCCAGAGCGATGTCCTGCAGCCATCCCATGCCTTCACCCTGGCCGAACCACTGCGCGATGGACGCAGGGAACAGCAGCAGGCTGGAAGCGAAAATAGCTGGAATAACGCCGGCCATATTCACCTTCAATGGCAGATGGCTGCTCTGGGCCGCAAACACCTTGCGCCCTTGTTGACGCTTGGCATAGTTTACGGTTATCCGGCGCTGACCCCGTTCGATAAAGACTACAAATGCGATGATCGCAATTGCCAGAAGGGCAACGGCGAGCAACATCAGGATGTTGATATCACCCTGACGTGCGGACTCGAAAGACCGCACAATCGCACTTGGAAGACCAGCGACAATACCTGCAAAAATGAGAATCGAAATACCATTGCCGATTCCCCGTTCAGTCACCTGTTCGCCCAGCCACATCATAAAGACGGCACCGGTGACGAACGTGACAACAGCGACAATATAGAAGCTGAGGTCAGTGCTGAAGGCAACACCCTGATTGGCCAGACCGACAGTCATGCCAGTACCCTGGACCAGGGCCAGGGCAACGGTCAGGTAGCGGGTGTACTGGCTGATCTTGCGACGTCCGGACTCACCTTCCTTCTTGAGCTGCTCCAACTGCGGGCTCACCACGCTCATCAACTGAACGATAATGGACGCCGAAATATAAGGCATGATACCCAGGGCCAGTACCGACATTCTCTCCAGCGCACCGCCAGAGAACATGTTGAACAGACCCAGAATGGTGCCTTCATTTTGTTGAAACATCCGAGCCAGCGCATCAGGGTTGATGCCCGGCACAGGGATGTGCGCACCGATCCTGTAAACCAGGATCGCCAGAAACACGAACTTAACGCGAGACCACAGCTCGTTTAAGCCGCTTTGATTCCCAACAGGTAATGTCTTAGCCATTTAGTCCTCGATCTTACCACCGGCAGCTTCAATCGCAGCACGGGCGCCTTTGGTAACAGCCAGACCTTTGATGGTGACTGCTTTAGCCAATTCGCCAGACAGTACCACTTTGGCGCGCTGGATGCTACCGCTGACCAGGTCAGCTGCTTTCAGCGCTGCCAGATCGATCACGTCTGCTTCAACCTTGTTCAGTTCGTGCAGACGAATCTCAGCAGTAAAACGCGCTTTGCGTGAAGTAAAGCCAAACTTTGGCAGACGACGCTGCAGTGGCTGCTGACCGCCTTCGAAACCTGGCTTGACAGAACCACCGGAACGGGACTTCTGACCCTTGTGGCCACGGCCACAGGTCTTGCCCAGGCCGGAGCCAATGCCACGACCTACGCGCTTACCCTCTTTGCGGCTACCTTCAGCCGGGCTCAGAGTATTCAAACGCATGTTATTCTCCTTCTACCCGGACAAGGTAGGATACCTTGTTGATCATGCCACGAACTGAAGGAGTGTCTTCCACTTCAACAGTGTGGTTGATACGACGCAGACCCAGACCCCGTACGCAAGCCTTGTGGCTTTCGAGGCGACCGTTAGTGCTCTTCACGAGCGTCACTTTGATCATCTTCTCAGCCATGACTTACCCCAGGATATCCTCAACAGACTTGCCACGCTTGGCAGCAACGCCTTCAGGAGAACGCATGTCGCGCAGACCGTTAAAAGTAGCACGAACCACGTTCACCGGATTGGTAGAACCGTAGCACTTGGCCAGTACGTTGTGTACGCCAGCCACTTCAAGAACGGCACGCATTGCACCACCGGCGATAACACCGGTACCAGCAGATGCTGGCTGCATGTAAACCTTGGAAGCACCGTGACGGGCTTTAACCGGGTACTGCAGGGTGTCACCGTTCAGGTCAACATGAATCATGTTGCGACGGGCAGCTTCCATAGCTTTCTGGATAGCGATTGGCACTTCACGGGCTTTACCGCGACCAAAACCAACCTTACCCTTGCCATCACCAACGACTGTCAGCGCTGTGAAGCCAAAGATACGGCCACCTTTCACCACTTTGGCGACACGGTTAACCTGTACCAGCTTCTCAATCAAGCCTTCGTCGTTGTTAGGCTTACGCTCATCTCTTTCTCTTGCCATGACGTTCTACCCTTAGAATTCCAGTCCGCCTTCACGGGCTGCATCGGCAAGCGCCTTGACACGACCGTGATATTTGAAACCAGAGCGGTCAAACGCCACCTTGGTCACACCCGCTGCCTTGGCACGCTCAGCAACCAGGGCACCAACTTTCTTGGCCGCTTCTACGTTACCGGTAGCGTCGCCACGCAGTTCTTTTTCAACAGTGGAGGCAGATGCCAGCACTTTGTCGCCGTCAGCGGCGATAACCTGCGCATAGATGTGGCGAGGCGTACGATGGATGCTCAGACGAATGGCACCCAGCTCACGCATCTTAACCCTTGCACGAAGGGCACGACGCAGGCGAGAAGATTTCTTGTCCATCATGATCTCACCCTACCTTACTTTTTCTTGGCTTCTTTGCGACGAACGCGTTCGTCAGCATAGCGAACACCCTTGCCTTTATAAGGCTCAGGACGACGGAATTCACGAATTTCCGCAGCAACCTGTCCAACCAGCTGCTTGTCGATACCGCGAACCAGAATTTCAGTCTGGGTCGGAGTTTCACAAGTCACGCCTTGTGGCAGTTCGTATTCAACCGGATGGGAGAAGCCCAGGTTCAAAGTCAGGCTATTACCTTTGGCCGCTGCACGATAACCAACACCAACCAGCTGCAGCTTCTTCTCGAAGCCAGCGGTTACGCCGGTTACCATGTTGTTAACCAGGGCACGGGTAGTGCCGGCCAGAGCACGGGAGTGCTTGGCACCATCACGTGGAGCAAACGTCAGAACGTTTTCTTCCTGTCCAACTTCGACATTGTTGTGAACAACAAGTTCCAGTTGACCCTTGGAACCTTTGATCACCAGGATCTGGCCATTGCGCTTGATCTCTACACCAGCAGGGACAGCAACAGGGCTTTTGGCTACTCGAGACATAATACCCCTCCCTTAGAACACAGTGCAGAGAATTTCGCCACCAACACCGGCTGCACGGGCAGCACGATCGGTCATAACACCTTTGTTGGTGGAAACGATAGCGATACCCAGACCGCCGTTCACTTTAGGCAGCGCTTCCTTGCCAGCGTAAGAACGCAGGCCAGGACGGCTGGTACGCTTCAGGCTTTCAATAACTGGCTTGCCTTCGAAATACTTCAGTTCGATGGCCAGTTCAGCCTTGGCTTCGCCAGCGACTTTGTAGTCAGCGATGAAACCTTCGTCTTTCAAAACCCGGGCTACAGCAACCTTGATTTTGGAGGACGGCATGGTGACAGAGGCGTGCTCTGCCATCTGGGCATTACGGATACGAGTTAGCATATCTGCTAACGGGTCCTGCATACTCATTATCTATATCTCCCGAAGATGAAATGCGCTTACCAGCTGGCTTTAACCAGACCTGGAACATCACCACGCATCGCTGCTTCACGCAGCTTGATACGGCTCAGGCCGAATTTGCGCAGTACGCCGTGTGGACGGCCAGTGATGCGGCAGCGGTTACGCAGACGCGCCTTGCTGGCATTGCGAGGCTGCTTCTGCAGAGCTACCAGGGCATCCCAACGCTCATCTTCAGTGCTGTTAGGATTGTTAATCACAGCTTTGAGCTGTGCACGCTTTTCAGCATACTTGGCAACGGTGCGCTGACGCTTCAGTTCCCGCTGCTTCATGGATACTTTTGCCATAAAACTCGTACCTGTATCAGTTACGGAATGGGAAGTTGAAAGCCTTCAGCAGAGCACGGCCTTCTTCGTCATTCTTGGCGGTAGTGGTCAGAGTGATGTCCAGACCGCGCAGAGTGTCGATTTTGTCGTAATCAACTTCAGGGAAGATGATCTGCTCTTTAACACCCATGCTGTAGTTACCACGGCCGTCGAAAGACTTGGGGCTCAGACCACGGAAGTCACGGACACGTGGCAGAGCGATGTCAACCAGACGCTCCAGGAACTCATACATGCGCTCACGACGCAGAGTCACCTTAACACCGATTGGCCAGCCTTCACGGACTTTAAAGCCAGCAACGGATTTGCGGGCCTTGGTCACGACAGCTTTCTGACCGGCGATTTTTTCCAGGTCAGCAACCGCATGCTCGATGACTTTCTTGTCACCAATCGCTTCACCAACACCCATGTTCAGGGTAATTTTGGTGATGCGTGGCACTTCATGAACGTTTTTCACACCCAGCTCTTCTTTGAGCATGGGCAGAATTTCTTCACGATATTTGGTTTTAAAATTTGCCATCACTCTCCCCTTACGCGTCAACAGGCTTGCCGTCAGACTTGAATACGCGCTGCTTTTTGCCATCTTCGATAGCAAAGCCAACACGATCAGCCTTGTTGGTTTCAGGGTTCAGAATCGCAACGTTAGAAGCTTCGATAGCCGCTTCTTTTTCTACGATTCCACCAGGAGTGCCCAGCATCGGGTTAGGCTTCTGATGTTTCTTGATCATATTGATGCCAGAAACAATCAGCTTGCCGTCAGCACGAACGGTTTGCACTTTACCGCGCTTACCTTTGTCCTTGCCGGCAATTACGATGACTTCGTCATCACGACGGATCTTTTTCATTACCTGCTCCCGTTACAGTACTTCTGGGGCCAGTGAGATGATCTTCATGAACTGCTCACCGCGCAGCTCACGAGTCACTGGTCCAAAGATACGGGTACCGATCGGCTGCAGGTTGGCGTTCAGAAGAACGGCTGCATTGCCATCGAATTTGATCAGGGAACCGTCTGGACGACGAACACCTTTTTTGGTACGCACGACAACAGCGTTCATCACCTGGCCTTTTTTGACCTTACCGCGGGGAATCGCTTCCTTCACGGATACTTTGATGATGTCGCCAATGCCAGCGTAGCGGCGGTGGGATCCACCCAGCACCTTGATACACTGAACTCGACGGGCGCCGCTGTTATCAGCGACTTCGAGTTGACTTTCTGTCTGGATCATTGCTTATTCTCCAAGCCCAAACTGCAGACGGGTACTCGCCGGCTTTCACAAAAACAACCATTCCGACAGAACTTTTAAGAGCCTGTCGGAACGGCCATTAGTCACTCAAGCCCAAAGCACCGTAGCCTTAGATCTGAGTAGCACGCTCGTCAATGGATACAAGCGTAAACGTCTTGCTCTTTGACAGAGGACGCGTCTCTTTGATGGTAACAACGTCGCCCATACGGCAGTCGTTGTTTTCATCATGAGCGTGCAACTTGGTGGACCGCTTCACGATTTTACCCAGAAGCGGATGTTTTACCCGGCGCTCGATGAGAACAGTGATGGTTTTATCCATCTTGTCGCTCACGACCTTGCCGGACAGTGTACGGATCTTTTTTTGACCAACCAGTTCTTCAGCCATCTTATGCTCCTGCCTTTTGGTTCAGGATGGTTTTCACACGAGCGATGTCGCGCTTAACCTGCTTCAGCAGATGGCTCTGACCCAGCTGGCCAGTAGCTTTCTGCATACGGAAGTTAAACTGATCCCGCAGCAGAGAGAGCAGCTCAGTATTGAGCTCCTCTACAGACTTTTCACGCAGTTCAGCAGCTTTCATCACATTACGCTCCGCTTAACGAAGGCAGTTTCCAGCGGCAGCTTGGCTGCTGCAAGAGCAAAGGCTTCACGAGCCAGCTCTTCGGACACACCTTCCATCTCATAGAGAACGCGGCCTGGTTGAATCTGGCACACCCAGTATTCCACGTTACCCTTACCTTTACCCTGACGCACCTCAAGAGGCTTACCGGTGATCGGCTTGTCAGGGAAGACGCGGATCCAGATTTTACCGCCACGTTTAATGTGACGGGTCATGGCACGACGAGCCGCCTCAATCTGGCGAGCTGTTATACGTCCACGACCGATTGCTTTCAATGCGTATTCGCCGAAGCTAACCTTGGAGCCGCGGAGTGCCAGACCACGATTGCGGCCTTTTTGCTGCTTACGAAATTTCGTACGCTTGGGCTGTAACATTTCCGCGCTCCTTAACTCTTAGCCTGACGCTTCTTAGGGCGACGAGCTGGCTGTTCTTTATCTTTGGAAGGCTCAACAGCAGGCGCCATGCCACCGATAACCTCACCCTTAAAGATCCAGACCTTGACACCCAGAATACCGTAAGTGGTCAGTGCTTCATAATGTGCATAATCGATGTCAGCACGCAGGGTGTGCAGTGGCACACGACCTTCGCGGTACCATTCAGTACGCGCAATTTCAGCACCGCCAAGACGGCCACTCAGTTGAACCTTGATACCCTTGGCACCCAGACGCATGGCGTTCTGGACAGAGCGCTTCATGGCACGACGGAACATCACACGACGCTCCAGCTGGCCAGCGATGCTCTGAGCCACCAGCATGGCGTTCAGTTCAGGCTTGCGGATTTCTTCAATGTTGATGTGCACAGGCACGCCCATCATTTTGGACACCGCCTGACGCAGCTTCTCAACGTCTTCACCCTTCTTGCCAATCACGATACCCGGACGGGCAGTGTGAATGGTCACGCGGGCGCTTTGCGCTGGACGCTGGATTTCAACATGGCTTACAGAAGCGTTTTTCAGCTTCTCTTCAATGAAACTGCGCACCGCCAGGTCAGCATTCAGTTTGTCAGCGTAATCGCTGCCATCTGCAAACCAGACTGAACGGTGGGGCTTAACGATGCCCAGGCGAATTCCATTAGGATGTACTTTCTGACCCATCTGACCGCTCCTTAGACCTCTGCAACCTTAACCGTAATATGGCAAGACCGCTTCAGAATGCGATCAGCACGACCCTTGGCACGTGGGCGAATGCGCTTCATCGTCATGCCTTCGTCAACGAAGACAGTAGAGACTTTCAGCTCATCGATGTCCATGCCGTCATTGTGCTCAGCGTTTGCAATAGCAGACTCAAGCACTTTCTTAACCAGAACTGCAGCTTTTTTCGGGCTGTAGCTCAGGAGATCCAGGGCTTCGCCAACTGCCTTGCCGCGGATCTGGTCAGCGACCAGACGCGCTTTCTGGGCAGAAATGCGAGCGCCTTTATGCATAGCAGCAACTTCTTTCATTTCTATACCCTCTTAGCGCTTCTTGGCCTTCTTGTCTGCTGCGTGACCGCGATAAGTACGGGTTGCAGCAAACTCACCCAGCTTGTGGCCAACCATATCTTCGGTAACGAAGACAGGAACGTGCTGACGACCGTTGTGCACAGCCAGAGTCAGACCAACCATGGTTGGGATAATCATGGAGCGGCGAGACCAGGTCTTGATCGGACGCTTGTTGCCGCTTTCAGCCGCTTCTTCGACTTTCTTCAGCAGGTGAAGGTCGATAAATGGGCCTTTTTTCAATGAACGTGGCACTATCGTATCCTCTCTCTAGGCTTACTTCGCGCTGCGACGACGTACGATCATTTTGTCCGTACGCTTGTTGGAACGAGTCTTGCGACCCTTGGTCGGAATACCCCATGGCGTCACAGGATGACGACCACCGGAAGTACGACCTTCACCACCACCATGTGGGTGATCTACCGGGTTCATGGCAACACCACGAACGGTCGGACGCACACCACGCCAGCGCTTAGCACCCGCTTTACCCAGAGAGCGCAGGTTGTGCTCACTGTTAGAGACTTCGCCCAGAGTGGCGCGACAGTCAGCCAATACTTTACGCATTTCACCGGAACGCAGACGCAGGGTAACATAAGCACCGTCACGAGCGACCAGCTGGGCAGAAGCACCAGCACTGCGAATCATCTGAGCGCCTTTACCAGGCTTCATTTCTACACAGTGTACGATGGAACCCTGTGGAATATTGCGCAGAGGCAGAGTATTACCAGCTTTGATCGGGGCATCGACACCGGAGAACAGCTCATCACCGGCTTTCACACCTTTAGGTGCGATAATGTAACGACGCTCACCATCCATGTATTTCAACAGGGCGATGTGCGCAGTACGGTTTGGATCGTATTCCAGACGCTCAACAACAGCTGGAATGCCGTCCTTGTTGCGACGAAAGTCTACGATACGGTAGTGCTGCTTGTGACCACCCCCGCGATGACGGGTAGTGATACGACCAGCATTGTTGCGACCACCAGTTTTGCCTTTCTTTTCCACCAGAGGCGCGTATGGGCGGCCCTTGTGGAGGTCAGGGTTAACTACCTTGACAACGAAGCGGCGACCTGGAGAAGTCGGCTTGCATTTGATTACTGCCATTCTCTAGCTCCTTATTCCGCGTCCGCGAAGTCAATTTCCTGACCTTGCTCCAGGCTGACGTACGCCTTTTTCCAGTCTGAGCGCTGGCCCATACCGAAACGAGTACGCTTGGTCTTGCCCTTAACAACGGCAGTCCTGACAGCTTTAACGCTGACGTCAAACAGCTGCTCAACAGCTTTTTTGATTTCGAGCTTGGTTGCGTCCCTGGCTACCTTGAAGACGTACTGATTGTGCTCTTCAGCAACGACAGTGGTCTTCTCGGAAATGTGCGGACCAAGCAGAACTTTAAAAATACGTTCCTGGTTCATCCCAGCATCTCCTCGAACTTCTTGATGGCAGACACGGTCATCACGACTTTCTCGTGAGCAACCAGGCTAACCGGATCAATACCCTGAACGTCACGAACATCCACATGAGGAATGTTGCGAGCGGCCAGATAAATGTTCTGATCCACTTCATCAGCAACGATCAACGCGCCGTTAGCGTTCAGTTCATTCAGCTTGGCTACAACCAGTTTGGTCTTTGGTGATTCAACAGCGAACTGTTCAACCACAATAAGACGCTCTTGACGAACCAGCTCGGACAAGATGGAACGCAGCGCTGCGCGATACATCTTTTTGTTCAGCTTTTGAGCGTGATTCTGTGGTTTGGCAGCAAATGTCTTGCCGCCCCCGCGCCACAGTGGGCTGCGGATAGTACCGGCGCGTGCACGACCGGAACCTTTCTGACGCCAGGGCTTACGACCACCGCCACTTACGTCGCTGCGGTTTTTCTGAGCTCTGGTGCCTTGACGCGCACCGGCCATGAATGCAACAACCGCCTGGTGAACCAGGGTTTCGTTGAATTCAGTGCCAAAAGTCACGTCTGAGACCTGAACGGCATCTGCACCGTTTACCTTCAGTTCCATCGTCTAATCCCCTCAGGCGTGAGCACGTGCTTTAACTGCTGGACGAACAATAACGTCAGCACCGGTTGCACCAGGTACTGCGCCTTTGACCAGCAGCAGGTTACGCTCGCTATCAACGCGAACGAGTTCCAGGGACTGTACGGTCACGTTTTCAGCGCCCATATGTCCAGCCATTTTCTTGCCTTTGAAGACACGACCAGGAGTCTGACACTGGCCGATAGAGCCAGGTGCACGGTGAGACAGAGAGTTACCGTGGGTAGCGTCCTGCATACGGAAGTTCCAGCGCTTGATAGCACCCTGGAAGCCCTTACCCTTGGACTGACCGGTAACGTCTACTTTCTGACCTTGCTCAAACAGGTCTACACCGATAACGTCGCCCGCTTGGTATTCAGCGTCAGCGTCGATACGGAATTCCCAGAGACCAGAACCAGCTTCAACGCCTGCTTTGGCGAAGTGGCCAGCTTCCGGCTTGCTCAGACGGCTGCTTTTCTTGCTTCCGGAAGTTACCTGAATTGCAGTATATCCGTCGGTTTCCAGGGTTTTCACCTGGGTAACGCGGTTTGGATCTACCTCAATTACGGTAACCGGTATGGAAACACCGTCTTCGGTGAAAACACGGGTCATACCGCGTTTCTTGCCGACTAATCCAATAGTCATTTCAACCTCTCTCGTGTACGGGGCTATTACCCACTATGGCCGCTCACTTCAGAGCTGTTACACAAAAGTGTGCACACTTTGATGGAGAGCCCATGGCCTCATTAACCGAGACTGATCTGCACTTCGACACCGGCTGCCAGATCCAGTTTCATCAGTGCGTCTACAGTTTTTTCGGTGGGCTCGATAATGTCGAGAAGACGCTTATGGGTACGGATTTCATACTGGTCACGAGCGTCTTTGTTGACGTGTGGAGAAATCAGTACGGTAAAGCGTTCTTTTCGTGTTGGCAGAGGGATTGGACCACGAACCTGCGCACCAGTTCTTTTTGCAGTATCAACGATTTCCTGCGTAGACTGGTCAATCAGGCGATGGTCAAAAGCCTTCAGGCGAATACGAATTTGCTGCGCCTGTGAGGACTGCTTTGATTGTTGGCTCATTTTGTTCTAACCATGGCATCTATAAAGAACAAAGTCTGATGAACTATGTCACCTAGACAAAAGGACGCAAAATTCTACTAACCACAAAACTTGCTGTCAACACAAGCTTCCAAACAAGTTTTTGTTATATGGAAGAGCAGAGGGTCATTTTATCAGGCGGGCATGATACATGGCCGGAGGGGGTTCGCTGAATAGGGACAATATGAAGTCGGGCTGAGTAGTCGTCACGGCAGGTTAGTGCACCGCCCCGACATTTCATTATTTACAGGGCATTTATGAGTTTCGCATGGCCACATTTATTTTGACTCCCCCCCTGAATTTTGTAATCCCCATGAACCCGTCATTCTTGATCATTATTCACGCGTTATATCTTTACTATCAAAGTAAAAAGCTGTTAATGAAAAAACAGATCACTCCAATACCACCTCGCACACACAGCCCTTATAGGTGACATAACTTTTGTCTATATAGTAAAGCGAAAGTGCCATTATAATGTCCCACCTTAATTACGGCTTTCTCATCCAAACGATATTTACGGCCTTATTTCATGCAAAATCCAACACTTAAACTCTGGTTGGCGTTCTGCGCACTGCTGCCGCTGGGGATTTTTCTGCTGATCAGCGCCAGCTATCAACCACCGGAGTCTCTGCTGCATTGGCCCTGGATTCCGTCACTGGGTATTGATTTTTCACTCCGCCTTGATGGCCTCAGCGTCCTCTTTGCCAGTTTAATCAGTGGCGTCGGGTTTCTGGTTCAGCTCTATGCCATCGCTTATATGAAACCCTATAAAGGCCGCAGTGCGTTTCACCTCTATCTGACCCTGTTTATGCTGGCCATGCTGGGTCTGGTGCTGGCCGATAACCTGCTGTTGCTGTTCGTATTCTGGGAATTAACCACCCTCACCTCCTATCTGCTGATTGGCTTTAACCACGAACAGGAAAAATCCCGCAAGAACGCCCTGCAAGCCATGCTGGTCACCGGCAGCGGCGGTCTGGCACTGTTGGCGGGCCTGATTATGCTGGGGGAAATGGCGGGCACCTACAGCCTCAGCGCCATCATCACCCAGGGGGCTTCGCTGTCTCAGCACGCCTGGTTTACACCATCACTGTTGCTTGTTTTGCTGGGGGTATTCACCAAATCAGCACAGTTTCCCTTTCATTTCTGGTTGCCCGGTGCCATGGCCGCACCAACCCCCGTCAGTGCCTATCTGCACTCGTCCACCATGGTCAAAGCCGGTGTTTACCTGCTGGCACGACTGCTGCCGGTGTACGGAGACAGCACGTTATGGTTCACGCTGCTGTGCAGTGCCGGTGCCTTTACTGCCCTGTGGTGCGCCCTACAGGCTTACCGTCAAACCGACTTAAAGCTGATGCTTGCCTTCAGTACCAATGTGATTCTTGGCCAGCTGGTGATGCTGATTGGCATCGGCAGCAGCTATGCCATCACTGCCGCGTTACTGTTGATTGCCGCGCACTCCTTTTATAAGGCCGGACTGTTTATGGTGGTCGGCAATATCGATAAGGCCACCGGCACCCGGGAATACCATGAACTGGCGGGCCTGCGTGCGGTGCTGGCCATCAGCTTTACTGCCGCTTTGGTGACCGCTGCGTCAAAGGCGGGTCTGCCACCGTCGTTTGGTTTCCTGTCCAAGGAATATCTCTATAAAGCAGGGCTGGAATTTGGCTGGGTACTTTCCGGCTCCATGCTGCTGGCTAATGCCATTATGGTGGCGCTGGCATTGCTGATCGTCATCAAACCCTTTTTACGGCCTCACCATGCCAAGGCCGCACCGATGAAAGCCGTTGAGCATAATCCGCTGCTCTGGTTGCCCCCCATCGTTCTGGCACTGCTGTCGATCATTGTGCCGCTGGCTCTGTTGAACTGGTATCAGGGTCTGGTGATTGATCCCGCTGCCACGGTAATGCTGGCTACCCCGAAAACGGTGAAGCTCTGGGAAGGGTTAAACCTGCCACTGCTGCTAAGTGCACTCACGTTGTTACTGGGTATCTTGCTCTATGTTGGCTATCCACGCCTGAAGCCCCGGCTCGACCAGCTTATGTCCGGGCTGCCCTCCGGCCCTGCGGTTTATCAGTCCCTGCTGGATGCGGTGGTCAAGCTGGCAAACTGGCAAACCCGGCTGCTACAGCACGGTCAGCTCACTCAATACAGCCTGCAGTTTTTCCTGGTACTACTGGCCTTTCTCGGCACCGTACTCTGGCAAATACACCCCCTGCCACCGATTGATTGGGATCTGAAGTACTACGATATTCTGCTGGCCCTGTTTCTGGTCATCGCCCCGGTGGTGGTGGTCAAGGCCCGCACCCTGCTGTTGGCGGTGACCGCACTGGGCACCATTGGCTTTCTGACCACACTGGTTTTCCTGGTGTACAGCGCCCCGGATGTGGCCAAAACGCAGCTGCTGGTAGAGACCCTGTTGGTGGTCTTTATCGCCATCGTGTTACGCCATCTATCTGCTGCCAACACGGTTCCCCAGCATTCAGCGCTTCGCCGCCTGGTACACGCCGGCGTTGCCGCAGGCATCGGCATCAGCATCACCCTGGCTCTGTGGATTATTACCGCCGAACCCATGAATCAGGCAATCTCCGAGTTCTATGCCCAAACCAGTGTCAGCGGTGGCCGAGGGCGCAATATCGTCAATGTTATCCTGGTGGATTTCCGCGCGTTTGACACCCTCGGAGAAGCCGTTGTGGTGGTGATTGCCGGATTGGCAACCGTCGCGGTACTGGCTGGCAAACGGATTAACCAGATGGTCTCTGAAACCCCCAAGGAGCACCGTTAATGTCATCGATTATCTTTCGTACCAGCGCCCATATCGTCACGGTGCTGATGCTGGTGTTTTCTGTTTACCTGCTGTTGCGTGGCCATAACAATCCCGGCGGCGGGTTTATTGCCGGCCTGATTGCCGTCATTGCCTTTGCCCTGTTAATGCTGGCCGAAACCCCGGCCTATGTGCGTGAGCGCCTGGTCTATTCACCGGCCACCTTTGCCGGTTCTGGTGTGGCCATAGCGCTGTTCGCCGGTCTGCTGCCGCTGTTTTTCGGGCAGCCTTTTCTCTCTGGCCTGTGGCTGGGCAAAGTCGGCAGTCCACTGTTATTTGACGTTGGCGTATACCTCGCTGTCATCGGATCGGTACTGATGATCCTGCTCAATGTTGAAGAGGAGTTAAGTTGATGGAGTTTCTCTGGTGTCTGGTCGTCGGCCTGATGACTGCCTGCGGCGTTTTCCTGATGCTGGAGCGTCATATCGTGCGCTTTCTGTTCGGTATGATTCTGGTCAGTAACGCCATCAACCTGGCCATTTTTGTCGCTGGCCGGTTAACCCGGGGCAATCCGCCACTGATTGCCAGTGATGCCCTGCTCCCGGCCGCCGGTTACGCCAACCCGCTGCCACAGGCGCTGATTCTGACCGCCATTGTGATCGGTTTCGGCCTGTTATTGTTCACCTTACTACTGGCCTACCGCGCCATTAAAGAATTTGGCACCGCTGATATGGACAAAATGCAACATGCGGAGACAGAGCAATGACCCATTGGCTACTGGTTATGCCTGTTTTTATTCCACTGCTGACCGCTACCGCCTGCGCTTTCAGCTTTCGCGCCCGCACCCTGTCATCGATGATCAGCTGGTCCGGAGCCCTCGCCAACCTGTGTATCGCCCTGTTGCTGGTCCAGCAGGTCATTTCCCAGGGCCTGCAGGTAACCGCCTTTGGTGACTGGCAAGCCCCCTTCGGCATTGTCTTTGTCGCCGACCTGCTATCGGCCAGCATGGTGCTGATTACCGCCATTATCGGTGTCGCGATTGTGCTCTACAGCACCACCGATTTGCGCAGCAAACCGTTCTATGGGATCTATCACAGTTTGATTCATGCGCTGCTGGCCGGTGTGATGGGCAGCTTTTTAACCGGCGACATTTTCAATCTCTATGTGTTTTTTGAGGTCATGCTCATTACCTCATTTGGCCTGATGGTGCTCAATGCCAATAAACAGCAGGTGGATGCGGCGGTTAAATACGTGGTGCTCAACCTGATCTCCACCATGGTTTTCCTGTTGGCCATCGGGCTGCTGTATGGCGCTACCGGCACCTTGAATATGGCCGACCTGCACGCCAAAGTTCCGTTACTGCCGGACACCACCATGATGCTGATTTCCGGGTTGTTTCTCTTTGGTTTCGCCATCAAGGCATCGGCGTTCCCGGTCTTCTCCTGGCTGCCAGCGTCCTATCATCATCTGCCCAGCGCCATCGTTGCCCTGTACGCCGCACTGCTGACCAAAGTGGGGGTTTATGCGTTGCTCCGCGTCTTCACTATTGTGTTTGACCTGGTCGATAGCGGCTACCAGCCATTGCTGATGGTGATTGCCGGCCTGACCATGCTCACCGGCGTTCTGGGTGCGGCCAGTCAATTCCATATTAAACGTATTCTGTCGTTTCATATTATCAGTCAGATTGGCTATATGCTGATGGGACTGGCCATCTATACACCGCTGGCCATCACCGGTGCGATTTTCTACATCATCCACCACATTATTGTTAAGGCCAATTTGTTCCTGATCGGCGGCTTCCTGCAGCGCAGACAGGGCAGTGATAACCTGCGTGAGCTGGGTGGCGCTTATCGAAGCATGCCGTGGCTGGCGCTGCTGTTTCTGATTCCGGCGTTCTCTCTGGCGGGCTTTCCACCACTGTCCGGCTTCTGGGGCAAGTTTCTGGTGATCAAGGCAAGCCTGCAAACTGACGCCTATCTGCTGGCGGCCACCGCCCTGTTTGTTGGCCTGATGACTATTTATTCCATGACCAAAATCTGGGCCGAAGCGTTCTGGAAACCACTGCCGGACAATGCCGCTGCACCGATCCCCCTGACCCGGCGGGAAAACTGCCTGTATGTCGTCCCTATTGCGGCACTGGCCGTATTGACCATTCTGATTGGTTTGCTGGTCGAACCCATTTATCAGCTGGCAGAAACCGCTGCAACCAACCTGCTCAATCCACAGCCTTATATTGATGCCGTGCTTGGCAGCGACAGCACGGCTTATTCAGCGCATCTCTCCGTACCAGGAGCCGCTGGAGGAACGCAACCATGAACCTGTTTTTGTTAAACATCCTGCTGGCGTTTGGCTGGATGCTGCTGAACGGCGACTATGGCAGCACCGATTTTACCATTGGTTTTGTGGTCGGTTTTTTTGCCCTGTTGCTGACCGAACCTTTTCGTAATAAACCCCACTACGGCCGCAAATTCCTGGCAGCCCTGAAGCTGCTGGCGGTGTTCCTGTACAAACTGCTGACCAGTAGCCTGCAAGTGGTGTGGGACGTCATCACCCCCACCCACCTGAGCCATCCGGCCATTATCAAAGTGCCGCTGGCGGTTGAATCTGACATGGAGATTATGTTGCTGGCCAATATGGTGTCGCTCACGCCGGGGTCACTGACGCTGGATGTCAGTGAAGATCGCCGGTATTTGATCGTACATGCCATGTTCAGCAAGAACGAACAATCGGTGATCGACGATATCAAAACATCATTGGAGCGTCGTATTCTGGAGGTGACCCGTGACTGACATGATGGTTTTTGCCACTCATTTCGCCTTTGTCGGTTTGTTAGCCAGCCTGGTCCTGGCATTTATCCGACTGTGCAAAGGCCCTTCGCTGGCGGATCGGGTGATTGCCCTGGATCTCATCGCCTTTATCACCATCGGCTTTATTGGTGTATTCACCATTTACAGCAACGCCACGGCATTTATGGATATTGCCATCACCCTGGCCCTGGTGGCGTTTCTCAGCACCATTGCCTTTGCCCGCTTTATTATGCGCGTGCCACTGAGCCAGTCTCGCGCTGATTCGGGTTTAAGTTCAGGAGACAAATCATGATGGATTGGGTCGTCGCCAGCTGTTTAATTGTCGGGGTACTGTTCAGTTTTTTCTCTGCGCTGGGTATTTTACGGATGCCGGATGCTTACATTCGCATGCACTCATCCACCAAAGCGGGGACCATCGGGGTTGGTTTAATTATGGTGGCTGTGGCCCTGCACTTTCAGGGGGTTTCCATCAGTTCCCGGGCCGTCGGGATTATCGCCTTCATCCTGATGACCGCCCCCGTTGCAGCACACCTGATGGGTAAATCGCTGTTGATGAATAATTACCAGATGTGGCGTGGTCATCAGCAGGATTAACTCTTCCCTTCTGAAGCAGGCCTGAAACTTCGGGCCTTTTTTCACTTCGGTGCCTCTTCTTTTCGACGCCGCTTCAGGGATCATGGGGAAATTATTTAAGAACAATCAGTTTGCAAATGAACCTGCTAAAACGACTCCCCCCTTTTATCCTGACATTTTCCTCACTTGTTTCAGTTTTTTTTGCTTTCCCTGTCTTTGATGATTTCTGCCGCACTGACTTGATAAACAAGATTCAAGTACTGGAATTTTCCAACAGTCCCCGAGCCAGCAAGAAATAGATTGCTGTTTTGTGTTTTCGTGGTTGCTCAAACTTGAGCACAAATCTAGGAGCCTGTCCGAGAATAGCGCCCACAGCGAGGATGGCAGAAAATTGAGGATAAAAATTTCGTTTTGTGAGGTGAATAGCGGGGCTATTTGCCGAACAAAACGGAATTTTTAGACCAATTTGCTGCCACCGCACGACTGCATGGATGCAGGAGCTAGAGCAACGCAGGAGCAGTTGCCGCGTAGGGCAGTCTATTCTCGGACAGGCTCCTAGGACAATGAACTTTCTCTTGATTAGATGGTCTTAAAAATCACTGGACAGCGACTGTCCACTTAACAAAAGAGCCATTGATCAAACCAAATTCTTATGGTCGCCATAGTCGGTCGGTCCTAATAATTTGTGATCTGATTTTTCAGTCACCCTGCACAATGAAAATTCCACATTGCTCAGGTCATTATTGCCTGGCTGGGGAGTTCTCAAGGCAAAAATGATTACAACCTTAAATAATGAACTCACTACCCGTTTTACCCGGCTCTTCTTCTGAAGCAGCAAGGATAGGAGCCATAGACAACACTGACCATGGCCAGGATCCAGTCAATACGCCAGAGGTCAAGGTTTCCGTTAAATGTCACATCGGACAACAGCACTGTTTCGATTTCACCTCAACCGGTGACATTTCACTGACCCAGCGGGATATTCAACACCTGTCAGCCCACCTGCCCGGATTTAAGCCACAGCCCGGGAATGGTGACCAGCCCCTGGTGACCGTGGAACACGTCCAGACCAACAGCCGCCCGGCCATCGTGCAACGTGAAGGATACGTTCAGGTTATGGCTCCCGATAACGACATCATGCCGGATACCCTGCCACACCTTCTTTACGGGGCCTGTCGGGTTGAGTGGTTACGAAAAAAACTGTTCCCGGTCCATGCGGCCTGTATCGGCGATGCCTCGGGCTGTTACCTGCTTGCCGGTGCCTCAGGCTCTGGCAAAACCACACTGGTACTGAAGCATGCCCTGCGGCATCTCAAACTGCCAGAACGAAAAATCATCTCGGCAGACAAAACCCTCGTCAGGTTTACCGATGACGGGCAACTCAAAGCCGTTGCGGGCACCAAGACCATTTCGGTGCGTAACCATGATATGCCCAAATGGGAGCCCCTGGTCAGTGCCGGAGTTGCTGAAGCAGGAAAATCTGAACAGTCCCTCACCAGTGTTGGCGACCGGACGCATTTTCAGCTGCCTTCGGATTACTACAGTGACCCGGAATCGGAAGTCCCGATACGGGACATTGTGCTGGTCAAGTTAACCGACGATTTCATGGAAAAAACCCTGACCCCTGAAAGCGCAAGACATCAGCTGTTTAACCTGTTCCTCGACAAGCAGCGCGAGGATATTCTGATTGGTGATTATGATGCCGTCCTTGATGGAACCGTTCCTCGCGAGGTCAAAGACTACCTGGCGCAGAAGCTCAGTGATTATCTTCGCGAGGACGGGCGGCAAACACGACAGATCAGCGGTCCACTGCAGGACGTTTACCAATCCATCATGCCCACGCTGTCCATGGAGGTGCTGCCAACGGAGAAAAAAAAAAGATAGTGATTGGCATCTGTGGCATTGGCAACGGCCATCTGAACCGTCAGTTGCCCTGCCTCAATTACCTCAGGGACAGAGATCATCAGATCGTCCTGTTCACTTATGGGCAGGCGCTGGAGTATTTCCACAACCATCAGAAGGAGTATCCGGGGGTTCGCGTATGTGAGGTGAACAATCCCTACATTGCTGGCTGTCTGACCGGGCTGGATTTTGAGGCCACCAGTAAGCTGCCACAAAACAACCGCATGAACTTCAACCAAATCAACTTCCGGGCCATGGCAGTAGCGAACCAAAAACTGGGTACTCCGGATCTGGTGATCAGTGATTACGAGCAGGTGTCCGCCCAGTATGCCTACAGCAAGCAGGCTCCGCTGATCACCAGCGACCAGCAAAGCAAGTTTTTAACCGGCAGCTTCATACCTGATCTGGCGGGTACGTCATTTCGGGATGAACGGGAGCGGCTGTCACTTTTCTTTCCCCGTGCCGACAGGCGTTTGGCAATCTCTTTCTTCAACGTTCAACCTGATATTCAAGAGCAACAGCGCAGGGATATTGCCAATGTAACCCTGCTGCCACCGGTGATTCGTCCGGAAATCATTGCTGCCAAAGAACAAGGCCATGGCACAACGGCCTCGTTACTGATGTACATTACTGCCCAGTCGTGGACCTCTCTGCCTATTGATCAATGGCTACAGACCGTCCAGGAGAATGTACCAGACGACATCACAGTACATATATTTTTACCCATACAGTGTCTGCTTCCTGCTGATAGTGAGTGTTGTCGGTTTTATCACCATGGCGACGCCCAATTTGTTTCATTACTCGCGGCCTGCACCGGGGTGATCTCCACCGCAGGACACACACTGCTGTCAGAAGCCATGTACCTGAACAAGCCCGTCTATGCCATACCCCTGAAAAATCTGTATGAACAGCAGATCAATGCCAAAGTGATTGGCGACAACCAGTTTGGGATAAACTCGGGGGAGCTGAGTGCAGAAAAACTGAAAACGTTTATTGCCAACCTGGCTTTTTATTCCGACAACATCGGCAAAGATAATACCGTGCTTTTGCGGGGCAATGGCAAAGACCAGGTTATCCAGATCGTTGAGCAGACGCTGCAGGAAAACCAGCGCCCTGTTCAGGAGCCCTCCCCCTGCCAGGAGATCACATTTTCCAGCACGGATTCAGGGGCAGAAAAAAAGATACTGTTTAATGCAGAACCCTTCGGTTTTGGCCCTTCTGCTGCCATCGGGGAAATATTTCCTTACGTGCGCAAACAGGCCAGACACCTCGCCTATATCGGCGAAAAGCACACCCTCGATATTCAGTCCAAGTACCCCTATAACCGAATCATTGACTGCACCGGACAGGGCTCTGCCACCGACCGAAAAGAAAAGTACCTCCGCCACCTGCGTGAATACGATCTGTTTATCACCGCCTGTGATCTGGAGGTTGCCGGGTGGGCCAAAGAAGCAGGCCTTGAGGTCATCGTATATGATCCACTGTCCTGGTACTGGAAAGAGGTGTCTCCAGCCATTACCCATGCCGACCTCTATCTGGTACAGAACTTTCTCACCGTGCAGGAGCGGTTACAGGAAAACAGGAATAAACTGCCGGAAACCATCGTCGTACCTTCCATTGTTTCCGGCCTGCAGCGTCCTCAGGATAGGCACCCCCAAACCAATACGGCCAGTCTGTTGCTGGTCAATACCGGTGGGCTGATGAATCCCCTGGTGACTTCTTCCATCATGGTGAACTACGCAAAAATCATCATGAACTGCATCAACCAGACCCTTGGCAGTCACTACGACCAGCTCCAATTTCTGGGCAGCCGCACCCTGGCAGAGGCCACAGGGGACCAGTTTGAGGTCCAGACACTGACACCTGATCAAGTGCAGGATGTTTTGCAGCAATCAACAGTGGCCCTGATGACCCCGGGACTTGGCAACATATTTGAGGCGGCCGCCCTGGGGAAAAAAATTATCTGGCTGCCTCCGGCCAATGACAGCCAGGGCCAGCAGTTAAGACTGCTCAAGCAAAATCACATGGTGGATGCCAGCATTGACTGGCATGACATCTTTCCCGGGACCGCTCCCATTGACTACTTCAAAAGTCAGGAAGAGGTTATGGAATCCATCACTCATCTTATCGAAAGGTTAACGACGGAACCCGGAGCAATCACAACACTCAGCCATCTCATGGCTATTGCTCACCAGCAATTGTCCCATACCGACGAGTCATCATTGAGTGAACTTGACCGACGATTTTCCCATGGCGGAGGGAAAGTCATTGCTGATCAGATTCTGCAAAGACTACATAAACAAAACACCCTGAAGGAGGAGGAAAAACAATGAACCCACTGGCACGCCCCAATTGCAGTAACAATACCTTTAAAGAGATCAGTTATACCGATCATAAAGTTTACGATGGACAGCGGGCTGACCCGAAAGTCATCAAAGAAGCCTTTGTGGAGCATGGTTACATCGTTGCCGGGAATGTTTCCACTGAAGCGGATCGTAACAGTGCCGTCAGCCTGTTGCAGCGTCAGGTCAAGCATCATCCGGGAGCCAGCATCAATGGTTTTTTTGAACTGTACCATGATGATGCCCTGGCCCAGCTGAGGCAGAACCCAACCATGGTCAAGCTGTTTGAAACCCTTTGGGATAATAAAAAACTATGGGTGGTATTTGACCGATGCATTTATATGCGGCCAGAAACAGACCATAACAGCTTCCTCCCCCTTCATGTGGATCAAAACCCTCATACCCAGCCCGGTTTCAGTGCAGTTCAAGGCTTACTGGCGCTCAGGGATTGTGATAAAACCACCGGCATGCTGGGTATTATCCCCGGCTCCCATCATGACTTCGGGCAATATAAATCGTGGTCAGATAAAAAACAGGGCTGGATTGAATATCAGGGCGAGGATGTACAAGACCGTTGGCAGACACTCCGGGCTGTGCAATTGAAAGAGGGGGAGATGGTGGTTTGGGATTCTCGCCTGACCCACTCACGATTTAATCCAGACCCGGACTGCGCCGACGACAGGCGCGACCGTATGCTGGCGATGATCAGCTTTCTCCCCGCCTCTGCCGATGAGGCGCTAAGGGAAAAAAGGGTGCACGCCCTGGAAAGTGGCGTAGGCCAATACGATCATGAAGCAGGATTGCGAAAAACGGCAGGTTCTCATATTGAATCATTACGGGTGAACCGGGAAAACCTGACGGAAACAGGCAGGAAAATCTATGGCGTCGAACCTTGGTGAGTACTACCTGACTAGAAAGGAAGCGCTTGATGATACCTTCTTCCCACGGTCCCCCGTGGGAATGCATACCAAATCTCTCCGTAAATTAGCCTCCCATAAAACTCTTATTATTCCGGGCAGAAACAGGCTGTTCCACCTCCTGCAGGCTCCAGCCGTTTATCTGAGTTAATTAATCAAAGGACAATCAGGCTGCCCGTGAACTTCCCGACCTTTGGCCTGTCCATTAAAACCGTGAATCAATGGTTGCGATGTGTCTCGCAGTGCCGGTAATAACTCATTAATAATGGGGCAAATCAATGAGTGACCCTTTGTCTTCAGGTGCCGCCGGTGTCCCGATGGCACCGGATTGGCCTGCACATCTGCCGACAAAAACCTCACCCTCTGACTCCCCGTCCAATATCGCGCTTGCGGAGATAAGTCCTCAGAAACAGCCCTCGCAGAAACAACCTTTATGGCAAACTTTGTGGCAAAGGAGGATTACTGAACTTCCTCCCGAACTGTTGGTCAAGATTTTTGACTACCTTGAATTCGATGATATCCGACGTATCAATGCAACCTGCCTTGCATTTCGGGACGTGGTCACAGAATACAAATACATTCAGGAACTGTCTTATTTTGCCCGGCTTCCCCAATGTTTCCGGGAACAGTTCCAGCAACATGTCTTTGGGCAGAAAAAATCCCGGTGCTTTCATCCATTTGCCACTCCAGCATCACGCTACAACAGAGGGATATCGTTCAGGGACAGGGTAATAAAGAACCTCCCGCAGATGTCCGCACTATTATGCCTTGACACCTTGGGGAGGATGGAATCATGTCCGGCTTATCGTATGGTCAAGCTATTTAAAGTTACGCTCCCTCAGCGTGCAGCATGGAATTCACAGCCACAGACCGGTGCCGCTCTTGAGGTTTGCTTCAGCCGGTCCAGTCATCATCTGTTGTTTTATGGCCGTTGCTTGAATGACTCCCGAATTCTGGCCAGGGATGACCAGGGGCAATGGGCAGAAGAGCACCTGAATTGGTCCGATAACAGCCGCTCCCGGGTGGTTTCCGGGGCAAATTTCAGTCCTTGTGAAAATCGCCTGTTTACCTGGAACGGTAAGAATCGCGCGAATATGTTGCAACCTGCCGACAACCGCTGGAACGAGGACGACACGCTAAAGTTGTCAGGTCATGCGGTCGTGTTCAGCCCCTCGGGGAAATATATGGCGGCCTACAAGCACGAACCTTTCATCGTCTGTCGCATGGACAACAATAATCAATGGCGGAAAGTGAAGGTTAACGGCCTCTCCGGAGAGTTGATTAAACACGCCCTGTTCAGTCCATCGGAGCGATATTTGGCACTCCTCTGGTCGCATCTACCATTTTGTGCGAGTGAAATAACGGTGCTATCTCTGAATGATTGTAGTGCTAAAGTCTGGAAATCACAGAGGTTGGAAAAATGTAAAGATGATTATGTTACTCATGCCCAATTTAGCCCGGTCGCGGATCAGTTTCTGGTGGGTTTTGAAAATCATTATGGCATTCCCGGGCGGGTCTCAATATACAGCCTGGAACCATCGGGGAAATGGGAAGAGACGATGATCTTCCCATACTTTTGTCCGGTTTTCTTGAGTTCTACCGGTCAATATCTGTTCAATAAGGCCTCATTCACGGGCTTCGTGGGCCTTGGCATGCTGCAAGATATGCTGCAAGACAGGGTCAGAGACCGTGATGTGCAGCTATGGCGCATACCGGAAAATTTGTCTGCCGGGTCGCTGGACGACGGTCGCTTGCTGCAGCCGGATGCCGTATCAAGAGCGATTCTTGATTCAGAAATAACGCTCAGACACAATTCTCTGGTGAAAGCGGCGCGGTTCAGTCCGTCTGACAACCACTTAGTGGTCAGCTGCGAGTCGGGTACAGTCTACATCTGGGGGAAGAGCCAGACTGGACAATGGGCAATTGAAACCATCACCGAAGAATGTGCCCCAGTCACCGTACCCTGGTTTAGCCCGTCCGGCCTTCATGTGCTGACCTGGAACCCTTCAATGGTAGGAATCCTCGGGCGCAGCGGTCAACAGCACTGGTCACTCAAAGGGGTTATCAAGCAAGACGGTATTCTGAAAGCCTACTTCAATCCACTATCAGAGCATGAGGTGATGGTCCTGAGCCAAACTCAGAATGGCGACGTTACCAATATCCATTTACAAGTCTGGGAAATAAGAGATGCAGGTACGCCGGATTGAAGACAAATGCGGTATGCATTACCACGCAGAGCGTGGAAATGACGAGATACCGGAGCCTGCTGGATGTCGAACAACCTGTTTCTGTCCGGAAACTTCCTGCCCTCAGGTCTGTCCAATATCACCATAAATCCTTGGTTATGAAGGTTTATAGTACATGGTTTCAATGAGCTTGACGTGTACAATCCCCGTTCACCCTGAGCGGAGTCGAAGGGTGCTTGGCACGATCTATCAGAGTCCGGAGCTTCCGCCCTTCGACAGGCTCAGGACGAACGGAGTGCGGAGGCATGACAACCCGTCAAACTCATTGAAACCATGTACTACCAGTAATGCCGGTAATAACTCATTAAGAATGTAGTAAGTCAATGAGCGACCCTCTGTTTCCAGGGGCTGTCGGCGCTTCGATTGCACCGGATTGGCCTGCAAATGAGCCTGCTAAAACGCCCCTCCCCGGCTCCCCACGCGCTATCGCACTCCCGGAGGCAAGTCCGCAGACACAGTTTCCGCAACAACAGCCGTTGTGGCAAAGAAGGATTACTGAACTCCCTCCCGAACTTTTGGCCATAATTTTTGACCACCTTGAATTCGATGACATCCGGCAAGTTAATGCAACCTGCCTGGCTTTCCGGGAAGTGGTGAAAGAATACAATTATATTCAGGAACTGTCTTATTTTGCCCGACTTCCCCGATGTTTCCGGGAACAGTTCCAGCAACATGTCTTTGGGCAGAAAAAATCCCGGTGCTTTCATCCATTTGCCACTCCGGCATCACGCAACAACAGAGGGATATCGTTCAGGGACAGGATAATAAAGAACCTCCCGCAGATGTCCGCAATACTATGCCTTGAAACCCTGGAGAGGATGGAAAGATGTCCGGCTTACCGTCTGGTTCCGCAACGCAAAGTCACTCTGCCTCTGTCTGAAGCAAGGTGTCAAGAGCTTCATCCCGATCCCGTTTATGATGTTTGCTTCAGCCCGTCCGGTCGTCATCTGCTGTTTTATGGCCGTTGTTTGAATGGCTCCCGAATTCTGGCCAGGGATGACCAGGGGCAATGGGCAGAAGAGCACCTCAATTGGTCCGATAACAGCGGCAGTCGGGTGATTACCAGGGCAAGCTTCAGTGCTTGCACAAATCACCTGTTAACCCGGAGCGCTGAGGGCAACATTAATACCTGGCTACCTGCACACCGCTGCTGGAACGATGCCAGCATGGTAACGTTGCCGGATCAGACTGTCGAATTCAGCCTTTCAGGGAAATATATGGTGACCTACGGCAGGTACAATCATGTGATCACCTGGCGCATGGGTGAAAATAACAAGTGGCTGAAAATGAAGATTCGTGGCCTACCCACCGGAGTATTCGCTGATGACGTCCGGTTCAGTCCATCGGAGCAGCATTTGATGTTGCGCTGGTCGGCTCCACAGGGAGAGGGTGGGCAAATGGCTATGTTATCGCTGGATGGTCCCGACGCCTGGTCAGTACAGCCGTTAAATTTATTAAGCAAAGGTATTGTTGCTTTTTCCCACTTCAGCCAAGTGGCGGATCAGCTTCTGATGGGTATTAGCGAACTTCCTGTCAAATGCGGGCGGGTCTCAATTTACAGCCCGGAACCATCGGGGAAATGGGAGGAGACAATAATCTTCCCATACTTGTATCCGCTTCGCTTCAGCCCTGCCGGTAAATACGTATTCAGTGAATGCAGCACCAGTGGCCGTCATGCGTTGCTATGGCGCAGACCGGAAAAATTATCTGACTGGTCTCTTGACCACTGTCGTTTTCCTCAGTTGGATGAAGCATCAAGAGCGAGGCTTGACTCAGCTATCATGCTCAAACATGACTCCCGTGTGGATACGGTGCTGTTCAATCCGTCTGACAGCCACTTACTGGTCTGCTGCAGGCCAGATACAGTCCATATCTGGGGGAAGAACCAGGCAGGAGAATGGTCAATTCAAACCACCACCAGGGAGTGCGCCCCGACCACCACCCCCTGCTTTAGCCTGTCCGGCATTCATGCGCTGACTTGTAACTCTTCAATGGTAGGAATCCTGGGGCGCAACGGTCAACAGCACTGGTCACTCAAAGGGGTTATCAAGCAAGACGGTATTCTGCAAGCCTACTTCAATCCGCTATCAGAGTATGAGGTGGTGGTCCTGAGCCAAACTAAGAATGGCGACGTTACCAATATCAGTTTACAAGTCTGGGAAATAAGAGATGCTGGTACGCCGGATTGAAGGCAAATCCGGTATGCATTACCACGCAGAGCGTAGAAATGAGGAGATAGCGGAGCCTGCAAGATGTCAAACAACCTGTTTCTGTCCGGAAACTTCCTGCCCTCAGGTCTGTCCAATATCACCATAAATCCATGGTTATGAAGGTTCTGGTACATAACTCATTAAGAATGGAGCATGTCAATGAGCGACCCTCTGTTTCCAGGGGCTGTCGGTGCTTCAATTGCACCGGATTGGCCTGCCAGTGAGCCTGCTGAAACGACACCCTCCAGCTCCGCTACCGCGCTCCCGGAGGCAAGCCCGCAGACACAGTTTCCGCAACAATTTCCGCAAAAACAGCCGTTGTGGCAAAGAAGGATTACTGAACTCCCCCCCGAACTTTTGGTCATGATTTTTGACCACCTTGAATTCGATGACATCCCGCAAGTTAATGCAACCTGCCAGGCTTTCCGGGAAGTGGTGAAAGAATACAATTATATTCAGGAACTGTCTTATTTTGCCCGACTTCCGCAATCCTTCCGGGAACAATACCGGCAAACAGCCCCGTGGCAGAAAAAATCCTGGTGCTTTCATCCATTTGCCACTCCAGCATCACCTGATAGAGGGATATCGTTCAGGAACAGGATAATAAAGAGCCTCCCTCAGATGTCCGCACTACTAAGCCTTGACACCTTGCGGAGGATGGAATCATGCCCGGCTTACCGCCTGGTTCCGCGACACAAAGTCACTCTCCCGCTGCGTGAAGCGGGTGAACCATATAAACAGACCGAAGCTATTGTTGATTTTTGCTTAAGCCAGTCCAGTCGTCATCTGTTGTTCTATGGCCGTTTTTTGAATGGCTCCCGAATTCTGGCCAGGGATGACCAGGGGCAATGGGCAGAAGAGCACGTCAATTGGTCCGATAACAGCGGCAGTCGGGTGATTACCAAGGCAAATTTCAGTGCTTGCGCAAATCGCCTGTTAACCCGCAGCAGTGAGGGTTACGTTAATACCTTACGGTCTGCTAACAGCTGTTGGGAGGAAGTCGGCAAGGAAACTTTGCCGAATCAGACTGTCCAATTCAGCCCTTCCGGGAAATATATGGTGACCTGTGATGAGGACAATCAGGTACTCGTCTGGTGCATGGACGAAAATAATAATGATTGGCTGAAAATGGAGGTTTCCGGCCTCTCCCCCAGAGCGTTGATTGGTCAAGTTCAGTTCAGTCCATCGGAGCGGTATCTGTTACTGCACACGCTGGATAAAAGGACCATTTTATCTCTGGATGATTGTGGAGTCTGGTCAGCCCAGCATTCAATATTAATAAGTGAATATAGCGGTTATGCCTGCTTCAGCCCAGTGGAAGATCAGCTTCTGGTATGTATTGAACACAACCCCTTGAGTCCCGGACGGGTCGCAATTCACAGCCCGGATCCATCGGGGAAATGGCAAGAGACGGTGATATTCCCGACATTCTTTCCGCTTCAATTCAGCTCTACCGGTAAATACCTGTTCGCTAAATCTAATACCATTGGTGGTCCGACGCCTTGCCAGGATTTGCTGCTATGGCACAGACCGGAAAATTGGTCTGACTGGTCGCTGAACCCGTGTCTCTCGCCGGAGTTGAATTCCGCGTCAAGGCTTGAATCAGCCATAAGGCTCAAGCATGATTTCGCAGTGTATCAGACACTATTCAGCCCGTCTGACAGTCACGTGCTGACCACCAGCTATGATGCGGACAGCACAATCTGTATCTGGGAGGAGAGCCAGGCAGGGACATGGTCAAAACAAATCATCACCAGGGAGTATACCCCAGCCATCACCCTCTTTAGCCTGTCAGGCATTCATGCGCTGACTTGTAACCGTCACATGGTAGGAATCCTGGGGCGCAACGATCAAAAACACTGGTCACTCAAGGGGAAGATCGAGCAAGACGATATCATGACAGCATGCTTCAATCCCATGTCAGAGCATGAAGTGGCGGTCTTGAGCCATTCCAGGGAAGGCAATATGACCAATTTCACTCTACAAGTTTGGGAAATAAGAGATGCTGATACGTCGGATTGAAGACAATGGCCTGCTGTTTCGAACTGGTGAGTAGACCGACGGAACTTCCCCGCCAGCCCCTCGTAAAACGGTACGTGAACCTCTCTGACGCCGCCCCTTCGCTCCACTCCCATTACAGAAGCTTCAACACTACTCGACAATATGCTCCTGCATTGTCTACCGATTACGTCCATGTAATCGTACGAACGGCTCCGCCCCAGTGCGCAGCATCGGTACTCAAGCCCTTGCAGGTCCCCCACTTGGGAGTCTCCCTTAACATCCGCACGACTGGTTCCCACAGTTCCATAGGAAAGCCCAGTACAGAGTCATGCCTTGGACGCCCTGGATACAGCCAGACAGGCTTATAGAATGAGCAACAATGATTTTGGAGCCTTAATCCAGTTTCGGTTACAGACAGAGTCGCAGTGATAGCTGGATAGTGGCCAGGTTTTACAATTCCAGTTTATCGTCTTTCAAGTCCGGAGTTGAGGCTAAACCTGGTTCAGCCTAATGATCACCATTGGGAGACATTTTTGGAGATAAGCCTGGCAATAATAACGCTTCGTGGAGATATGCTTTTTTGACAACCTTGTTATAAATGAAATCAGCGTGTTCACTAAAAAATTGAAATTGATCCAATCTACCAAAGGGATTTTTGTTAAGCTGTTTACCTTTATTTTTCAAATCAGAGTAAATGCCATGGGCAGCATGAAAGCAAAGACGATAATATTCTCCTGGTTCGTTCATTTTTATATCTTGTGCTTTCAGTTCTACTTTGCCTACTCCTTTTATATTGAAAAAGCATGTAATTCTTATGGCTTGAAATGGGTCTTCAGGGTTTACTTGTTGGTAATTGTATTGATGGCCATTGTTATTAATACTTCCGGTAAGCATAATTTACTCCTGTAAATGAGAATTTTTTTGCACTTAATTTCTAATTAGACAGTTAGGAAAATAAAAAGTTCAATCTATACGCCGGACACCGCCTGCACAGCATTCGGAATTAACCTGCAAGCTGATCACTGGAGAGGAACGAGCCCCAGCTTTTGATGTCAACAATGGACCTTTCGAACGCTTCAACGAAGATTCGGGTTTACGCATCTCTCTGTACCATACCTGACGACTCATTGTTCGCCTTTTCCCCAACGCTCACGACCACCACTCTTAATGACAGCCGCTTGAGGTGGTTTGAAGCCTGCTTCCGACAGCCGACTTCGGCGGGCCTACCGCCATCTTTCCTACAGCTTCGACACGTCAGGAGAATTATCCTTCAGACTCCATTGGTGTGCTGCGGCACACCGTTCCCACGGTCCTCCGTGGGAATGCATACCAAACCTCACCTTAAATACAAAATCCCGATTAAACCACCACGATTTCGCGCAATAAGAGTTTGTTTCACAGTTGGCAAATCCGGTATCGCAGAACGTGGGAACGATGAGATACCGGAGCCTGCACAATGTGAAACAACCAGTTTCTGCCCTGGAACTTCCTGCCCGCAGGGCTGTCCATTCACATCATGGATCGGTAGTGAAGGTTCGCGCAGTGCCGGTAATAACTCATTAAGAATGGAGTAAGTCAATGAGCGACCCTCTGGCTCCAGGGCCTGTTGGCGCTTCGATTACACCGGATTGGCCTGCAAATGAGCCTGCTAAAACGACACCCCCCAGCTCCGCTATCGCGCTCCCGGAGGCAAGCCCGCAGACACAGTTTCCGCAAAAGCCGCTGTGGCAAAGAAAGATTACTGAACTCCCTCGCGAACTGTTGGCCACGATTTTTGACCACCTTGAATTCGATGATATCCGGCAGGTAAACGCAACCTGTCTTGCATTTCGGGATGTGGTCACACAATACAAATATATTCAGGAACTGTCTTATTTTGCCCGGCTTCCCCGATGTTTCCGGGAACAGTTCCAGCAACATGCCCTTGAGCAGAAAAAATCCTGGTGCTTTCATCCATTTGCCACTCCAGCATCACGCAACAACAGAGGGATATCGTTCAGGGACAGGATAATAAAGAACCTCCCGCAGATGTCCGCACTACTATGCCTTGACACCTTGCGGAGGATGGAATCATGCCCGGCTTACCGCCTGGTGCCGCGACACAAAGTCACTCTCCCGCAGCGTAATCCAAGTGAACGATATAGCCGGATCGAAGCCAGGATTGATTTTTGCCTCAGCCAGTCCAGTCGTCATCTGTTGTTTTATGGCCGTTTTTTGCATGACTCCCGAATTCTGACCAGGGATGACCGGGGACAATGGGCAGAAGAGCACGTCAATTGGTCCGGTAACAGCGGCAGCCGGGTGATTACCGCGGCAAATTTCAGTGCTTGCACGAATCGCTTGTTAACCCGCAGCCGTGAGGGTTATGTGAATACCTTACGGTCTGCTAACAGCGGTTGGGAAGAAGTCGGCAAGAAAATTTTGCCGAACCAGAAGGTCCAATTCAGCCCTTCCGGGAAATATATGGTGACCTGTAATGAGGACCATAAGGTACGCCTCTGGCGCATGAACAAAAATAATAATAATTGGCTGAAAATGAAGGTTTCCGGCCTCTCCCCCGAAAGGTTGATTGGTGAAGTTCAGTTCAGTCCATCGGAGCGGTATCTGTCACTGCACACGCAGGATAAAAGAACCATTTTATCTCTGGATGATTGTGGAGTCTGGTCAGCACAGCATTCAATATTATTTATAGCAGAGGGTTTCGGTTGGAGTTATGACCGCTTCAGCCCAGTGGCAGATCAGCTTCTGGTGTGTATTGATCGCAAACCCTACAAACCCTACAATCCCGGACGGGTTGCCATTCACAGCCCGGATCCATCGGGGAAATGGCAAGAGACGGTGATCTTCCCGACATACTTTCCGCTGCAATTCAGCTCTACCGGTAAATACCTGTTCGCTATATCTGATAAAATTGGTGGTCCGACGCCTTGCGAGGATTTGCTGCTATGGCACAGACCGGAAAATTGGTCTGACTGGTCGCTGAACCCGTGTCTTTCGCCGGAGTTGAGTTCCGCGTCAAGGCTTGAATCAGCCATAAGGCTCAAACATGATGGCGCAGTGCATCAGGCACGATTCAGCCCGTCTGACAGTCACTTGCTGACCACCAGCTATATTGGTGGGGTCGGCACAATCTGTATCTGGGAGAAGAACCAGGCAGGGACATGGTCAATTCAAACCATCACCAGGAAGAACTCCCCAATCATCACCGGCTTTAGCCTGTCGGGCCTTCATGCGCTGATTCACACCTCTCACATGGTAGGAATCCTGGGGCTCAACGATCAAAAGTACTGGTCACTCAAGGGGAAGATCGAGCAAGACGGTATCATCAATGCACGCTTCAATCCCATGTCAGAGCATGAAGTGGTGGTCTTGAGCTATACCGGGGAAGGCGATATGACCAATTTCACTCTACAAGTTTGGGAAATAAGAGACGCTGATACGCCGGATTGAAGACAATGGCCTGCTGTTTTGAACTCGTTCCCACGGTCCTCCGTGGGAATGCATACCAAACCTCACCATAAAGACAAAATCCTGATTAAACCACCACGATTCCGCGCAATAAGAGTTTGTTTCACAGTTGGCAAATCCGGTATCGCAGAACGTGGGAACGATGAGATACCGGAGCCTGCACAATGTGGAACAACCTGTTTCTGCACTGGAACTTCCTGCCCTCAGGGCTGTCCATTAACATCATGAATCGGTAGTGAAGGTTCGCGCAGTGCCGGTAATAACTCATTAAGAATGGAGTAAGTCAATGAGCGACCCTCTGTTTCCAGGGACTGTCGGCGCTTCGATTGCACCGGATTGGCCTGTAAATGAGCCAGCTAAAACGACACCCCCCAGCTCCGCTATTGCGCTCCTGGAGGCAAGCCCGCAGACACAGTTCCCGCAACAATTTCCGCAACAACAGCCGTTGTGGCAAAGAAGGATTACTGAACTCCCCCCCGAACTTTTGGTCATGATTTTTGACCACCTTGAATTCGATGACATCCCGCAAGTTAATGCAACCTGCCAGACTTTCCGGGAAGTGGTGAAAGAGTACAAATATATTCAGGAACTGTCTTATTTTGCCCGACTTCCGCAACGCTTCCGGGAACAGTACCGGAAAATAGCCCCGTGGCAGAAAAAATCCCGGCACTCTCATCCATTTACCATTCCTGCATCACGCAACAACAGAGGGACATCGTTCAGGGACAGGATAATAAAGAACCTCCCGCAGATGTCCGCACTACTATGCCTTGGCACCCTGGGGAGGATGGAATCATGCCCGGCTTACCGCCTGGTTCCGCGACACAAAGTCACTCTCCCCCAGCGTGATCCAGGTGATCCATATAATCAGACCGAAGCCATTCTTGATTTTTGCCTCAGCCAGTCCAGCCGTCATCTGTTGTTTTATGGCCACTGTTTGAATGACCACCGAATTCTGACCAGGGATGACCGGGGACAATGGGCAGAAGAGCACGTCAATTGGCCCGATAACAGCGGCAGCCGGGTGATTACCGCGGCAAATTTCAGTGCTTGCACGAACCGCCTGTTAACCCGCAGCCGTGAAGGTTATGTGAATACCTTACGGTCTGCTAACAGCGGTTGGGAAGAAGTCGGCAAGAAAATTTTGCCGAACCAGAAGGTCCAGTTCAGCCCTTCCGGGAAATATATGGTGACCTGCAATGAGGACAATCAGGTACTCCTCTGGTGCATGGACGAAAATAATAATGATTGGCTGAAAATGAAGGTTTCCGGCCTCTCCCACGAAGGGTTTATTGGTAAAGTTCAGTTCAGTCCATCGGAGCGGTATCTGTCACTGCACACGCTGGATAAAAGAACCATTTTATCTCTGGATGATTGTGGAGTCTGGTCAGCACAGCATTCAATATTGATAGCAGAGGGTTGGGGTTATGCCCGCTTCAGCCCAGTGGCAGATCAGCTTCTGGTGGGTATTGATCGCAATCCCTACAGTCCCGGACGGGTTGCCATTCACAGCCCGGATCCATCGGGGAAATGGCAAGAGACGGTGATCTTCCCGACATTCTTTCCGCTTCAATTCAGCCCTAGCGGTAAATACCTGTTCGCTATATCTGATGCAATTCGTGGTCCGATGCCTTGTGAGGATTTGCTGCTATGGCACAGACCGGAAAATTGGTCTGACTGGTCGCTGAACCCGCGTCTCTCGCCGGAGTTGAGTTCCGCGTCAAGGCTTGAATCAGCAATAAGGCTCAAACACGATGGCGGATTGTATAAGGCGCGATTCAGCCCGTCTGACAGTCACTTGCTGACCACCAGCTATAGTGGGTGCGGCACAATCTGTATCTGGGAGAAGAGTCAGGCAGAGACATGGTCAATTCAAACCATCATCAGAGAGTACACCCCAGTCATCACCGGCTTTAGCCTGTCAGGCCTTCATGCACTGACTCGCAACTCTCACATGTTAGTAATCCTGGGGCTCAACGATCAAAAGCACTGGTCACTCAAGGGGAAGATCGAGCAAAACGCTATCATAAAAGCATGCTTCAATCCCATGTCAGAGCATGAAGTGGTGGTCTTGAGCCGTACCGATGGAGGCGATATGACCAATTTCACTCTACAAGTTTGGGAAATAAGAGACGCTGATACGCCGGATTGAAGACAATGGCCTGCTGTTTTGAACTCGTTCCCACGGTCCTCCGTGGGAATGCATACCAAACCTCACCATAAAGACAAAATCCTGATTAAACCACCACGATTCCGCGCAATAAGAGTTTGTTTCACAGTTGGCAAATCCGGTATCGCAGAACGTGGGAACGATGAGATACCGGAGCCTGCACAATGTGAAACAACCAGTTTCTGCCCTGGAACTTCCTGCCCTCAGGGCTGTCCATTAACATCATGAATCGGTAGTGAAGGTTCGCGCAGTGCCGGTAATAAATCGTTAAGAATGGAGTAAGTCAATGAGCGACCCTCTGTTTCCAGGGACTGTCGGCACTTCGATTGCACCGGACTGGCCTGTAAATGAGCCAGCTAAAACGACACCCCCCAGCTCCGCTATTGCGCTCCCGGAGGCAAGCCCGCAGACACAGTTCCCGCAACAATTTCCGCAAAAACGGCCGTTGTGGCAAAGAAGGATTACTGAACTCCCCCCTGAACTTTTGGTCATGATTTTTGACCACCTTGAATTCGATGACATCCCGCAAGTGAATGCAACCTGCCAGACTTTCCGGGAAGTGGTGAAGGAACACAAATATATTCAGGAACTGTCTTATTTTGCCCGACTTCCGCAACGCTTCCGGGAACAGTACCGGAAAATAGCCCCGTGGCAGAAAAAATCCCGGCACTCTCATCCATTTGCCATTCCTGCATCACGCAACAACAGAGGGACATCGTTCAGGGACAGGATAATAAAGGACCTCCCGCAGATGTCCGCACTACTATGCCTTGGCACCCTGAGGAGGATGGAATCATGCCCGGCTTACCGCCTGGTTCCGCGACACAAAGTCACTCTCCCCCAGCGTGATCCAGATGAACCATATAATCAGACCGAAGCTATTCTTGATTTTTGCCTCAGCCAGTCCAGTCGTCATCTGTTGTTTTATGGCCGTTATTTGAATGACCACCGAATTCTAACCAGGGATGACCGGGGACAATGGGCAGAAGAGCACGTCAATTGGCCCGATAACAGCGGCAGCCGGGTGATTACCGCGGCAAATTTCAGTGCTTGCACGAACCGCCTGTTAACCCGCAGCAGTGAGGGTTATGTGAATACCTTACGGTCTGCTAACAGCTGTTGGGAGGAAGTCGGCAAGGAAACTTTGCCGATCCAGAAGGTCCAATTCAGCCCTTCCGGGAAATATATGGTGACCTGTAATGAGGACGATCAGGTACTCCTCTGGTGCATGGACGAAAATAATAATAATTGGCTGAAAATGAAGGTTTCCGGCCTCTCCCCCGAAGGGTTTATTGGTACAGTTCAGTTCAGTCCATCGGAGCGGTATCTGTCACTGCACACGCTGGATAAAAGAACCATTTTATCTCTGGATGATTGTGGAGTCTGGTCAGCACAGCATTCAATATTAATAGCAGAGGATTGGAGTTATGCCTGCTTCAGCCCAGTGGCAGATCAGCTTCTGGTGGGTATTGATCGCAAACCCTACAGTCCCGGACGGGTCTCAATTCACAGCCCGGATCCATCGGGGAAATGGCAAGAGACGGTGATCTTCCCGACATTCTTTCCGCTGCAATTCAGCTCTAGCGGTCAATACCTGTTCGCTATATCTGATGCAATTCGTGGTCCGATGCCTTGCGAGGATTTGCTGCTATGGCACAGACCGGAAAATTGGTCTGACTGGTCGCCGAACCCGCGTCTCTCACCGGAGTCGAGTTCCGCATCAAGGCTTGAATCAGCAATAAGGCTCAAACACGATGGCGCAGTGTATCAGGCGCGATTCAGCCCGTCTGACAGTCACTTGCTGACCAACAGCTATAGCAGCTGTAGAGGGACCGGTACAATTTGTATCTGGGAGAAGAGCCAGGCAGGGACATGGTCAATTCAAACCCTCATCAGGGAGCACACCCCAGCCACCATCGGCTTTAGCTTGTCAGGCCTTCATGCACTGACTCGCAACTCTCACATGGTAGGAATCCTGGGGCTCAACGATCAAAAGCACTGGTCACTCAAGGGAAAGATCGAGCAAGACGGTATCATAAAAGCATGCTTCAATCCCATGTCAGAGCATGAAGTGGTGGTCTTGAGCTGTACCAGGGAAGACGATATGACCAATTACACTCTACAAGTTTGGGAAATAAGAAATGCTGATACGCCAGATTGAAGACAATGGCCTGCTGTTTTGAACTCGTTCCCAGAGTCCTCCCCGGGAACAAGAAAACGAGTTGGTAGCTCGAATCACTTTCAGAACAGCGCATCTATATGGCTGAGCAGCATTCTGGACTGATCAATCACCCCCAGGGCAGCCCGGGTTTCACCTTGTTGCAAATGCATTATTAACTGCTGCTGATAAGCATGGGACAAGCGTTTATCGATTGCCTGCGAATCTGAAGCGGTGCTTTCAATGGCATTACCTGCGGATTCACGTCTATAAAGCACAGAAAATGCCTCCTGCAGATCAGCATGCATCTGACCCGCACTCTCCCGCAGCGCCAAAGCCTCCTGAACCTTGCCATCGGCCAGCAACTGAAGAACGGTCTCTCGAAACTCTTTACTTAAAGCAATAGTGTCGAAACCAACAGCTGCCTCAGCCTCTCTTCCTGTAGGAACCGGCGGTGTATAAGCAGGCCCTTGCGCAGAACTGGCGCTATACGCTTCGGTCAGTGACATGGCTTCCAGGGTAATCACCCCAAGATCACTGGCCGTCGCCAGCACATCCTTGGTAGCCGGTGGCATAAAGCCCCGGGCCTTTGCATACTCCTTCTCCATATCGACAACCTGAAGCTTATGGTTGCGACCATCGTCACTCATATAAACGACAATGTATTCGACTGGCGTCAGCAGCGGGTCACGATTGTCTACCACAAAGCTGTGATAAAAATACTCCTGACCAAGCAGGCCCGGCTTCTGGTAATGCAAAGCCGTCACTGGCACGGTTTTAACCACCTGGTAATGCTTATCGAGCAGTTGTACTTCCGGCATAAACGCCGAAGCTTCCCGGCCAAATTTCCCACGTTTTATCTGACTGCTGATTTTGAACCGGTAGGCACCATATCCGGGTAGCTGCCAGCCTATAACGGCAGAATCGCTGTTAGTCGTTTTCAGCGTTGCAGACTGTTGCGTCAGCCCAATGGTCTGCTGAATGGCTTCGTCGTATATCCGCAGTGGTTGATATTTCAGGGTCGGTAAAGAGTGGTAAACAGCCACAGGCTCTTTAGTCGTCGGGGCTATCGCAGAATCATGGGTTGCACAGCCAGCCAGTAAGCCAAGTGCCAGGCAGAGCGCTGTTTTTTTCATCGGACTACTCAACGGGATAAATCAATTGTCTGCAATTCTAGCGGTATTCATCAGAGCGCGAGTCTGTAAACGATTACAGACTCAGGCATAGTACATGGTTTCAGTGGGTTTGACGGGTTGTCGTGTCTCCGCACTCCGTTCGTCCTGAGTGCTGAGCTTGACGAAGCATCGAAGGACCCATAGGGCCTAAAGGCGGAAACTACGGACTCTGATAGATCGTGCCAAGCACCCTTCGTCCGTGCATCCTGAGCGGAGCCGAAGGACGCTCAGGGTGAACGGAGATTGTACACGTCAAACTCATTGAAACCATGTACTAGTGCAACTAAGCGTTGATACCAATACCGTTCGTGCTGAGCTTGTCGAAGTACGGTGGCACCATCCTTCGACAAGCCTCAGGATGAACGGGGTGCATGGGTATTAACACTTTTTTGCACCAGGAGGCTGACCGGCAACAGGTTACCGATGGTCAGACGCTATTTCGCCTTACGACAGCCACTCAGGTTGGCAAAGAACTGCTGATTCTCTTTGCTGGCCAGCATTGCAGAAATACTCTGAGGCAGACGACGACGCCAGTTTGGATATTCACTACAGGTGCCAGGTACATTCACCGGAGAGTCAATCATCATGACATCTTCCAGCTGGAAGCCAGCTATTTGCGAAGCCGACAAAGCCAGGTAATAGCTGAATCTCTCCATGATGGTACGACTGAATGCCGGTGCCGTGCTTGCCTGAAGGTCAACGCCTTCTGGTAATTCACCGAGGTCAGCCAGGGTATTCAGTACTGCCTTACGGGTCTGTTCACGGGCATCGTGGTCAGCGGCGGCACGCTCTTCGGAGAAAAAGCCCAGGGATTCCATCAGGTCGATGTCTTTGCCATCCCACCAGCCTTTCATGGTGGGAGTGTCATGGCATACCAGCATCGCCAGGGCTTTTTCACGGTACTTGTCGGGTGCCGTATAACGATCCTTATCCTGCTGGAAGATCCCCATCACACTGCCGTACATTCTTGCCGGAGGCAGACTGTCGGTGATTTCCTGAGGAACCACACCCAGGTCTTCACCAAACACCAGACACTGTTGGCGATGACTTTCCAGTTTGATAATACCCAGCAAATCCTGCAGCGGATAATGGACGTAACAGCCATAACGGGCACCTTTGTTGTCCGTGTTGCCGTTCGGGCACCACCACAGACGGAACAGCCCCATGGCATGATCAATACGCAACGCACCGCAGTTACGCATATTGTTCCGGATCAGCTCAACGAAAGGCTGATAACGTTCCTCTTTCAAGACCACCGGGTTGAACGGTGGCAGACCCCAGTCCTGACCCATCGGCCCCAAACCATCGGGTGGCGCACCGGTGCTGGCTTCGAGAACGAATAAATTACGATCCGTCCAGACATCGGCACCGTTGCTGTCTACACCCACCGCCAGGTCACGGTAGAGGCCAACCATCATACCGGCGTCTTTGGCTTTTTCCTGGGCTGCGTGCAGCTGTTCATCCATCTGCCACTGCAGGTATTTAAAGAACGTAATCCGTGCCTGATTTGTCCTGGCAAAAGCCCTGACCTCTTTACTGTCTGGCGTCTGGTACGCTTCTGGCCAGCAGCGCCATCCCCAGCTATTAATATCGGTTTTCCGGAAATGCTCATACAGTGCTTCATACAGGGCAAACTGATCTAACCGCGCGCCCCTTGACTGACAGAAAGCCGTGAACGCCTGATCCCGGTCTGTTCCCTTGCCCAGATGCTGTTCGGCAAACTCATTAAACAACAGTTCCAATACCGACATTTTCAATGGTGCAACCTTGTCGTATTCCACAAGGTCGGTGCTGCGTAATTGATCAATCAATCCCTGGTGGTGTGCAACAATCTCCCGGGCTGATGCACTGTCTGCGTACTCCGCCACTTGTTCAGGATCAATGTACAGCACATTATCAAACAGACGGGTCGATGGGCTGTAAGGCGAACAGTGCAGTGGATTGGACGGGTACAGGGCATGCACCGGATTCAGGCCAACAAAATCAGCCCCCTGCTCACCCATACCTGCAGCCAGCGCACCCAGGTCGGTGAGATCACCCATCCCCCAGTTACGCTCAGAGCGAACGGTATACAGCTGAATACCGGAACCCCAGATTTTAGCGCCCTGTTTCATGGCTTCCGGCTCATAACAAACGTCCGGCACCACAATCAATCCGGCTTCTGCCGTGAACGCTTTCTCCTGAACCGCCATCGTGTGATAACCAAGTGGCAGGTATTCAGGTACTGAAACCTCAAGGGCAATATACTCTTTGCGCTCCAGCTTCACGGTTTCGGACACAACAGCCGTGGTCAGATCGGCATGATGGGTAACCTGGTCACCGTTTTCCAGAGTTATCTGCACTGCAACAGACGATGGACGTTTACTCCTGGAGCAACGCAGTACGAAAGAGAAGCTTTGCCCCTGATGCACAACCGTCACTGGTGATAAAGGAGATTGCCACAGCTTTAACTGTTCAGTGGCTATCGCCTGTTTCAGCGCCACATTACTGCTAGCGTCAAAACCCATGGCAGCCAGCAGGGGAATTTTGTTCTCAGTGTTAATAGCTACCGGAGTACCATCCCAGTCCTTATAGCCGCTGGCCATGCCACACAGGTCACCCAGACTGTCGATTAATTGGTGGTCAAGCATTGAGTTTCTTCATAAGTAGACCGGCAACCAGGGAGGCTGCCGGAGATTGCACAAAATTTGTCGTATGGAATACGGGTTGTTCCAACGGTCTTCCACGGGAGCAATCAGCTGTCAGCAATATCAGTCAAATACTGGTGACCTGGTTCGTGAAAACGCGACACCGCTGGCATCAAACAGATGACAGTTTTCCGCCGGAACACCCACATGGAATTCAGCACCAGGCTGACGACGCAGGGAGTCTTCCACCCGGGCAATAAACGCTTCGTGAATATCCGGATGGTTCAGGTAGATAAATGACTCATTACCCAGGCGCTCAATGGTTTCGATAGTGCCGGTAATGCAGTTTTCTGCGCCATCCGCCTCTTCATGATTCAGCACATCCTGTGGCCGAATCCCCAGCGTTACCTTATCACCAGATTTGGCATTGCGGGTGTCGTTGCAAACACGCAACTCAGTACCACACTCCAGCTTAACTCTAGTCTCTTTCTGACCGGGCTCCACTATCGTGGCACGGAAGAAATTCATCTTCGGTGAACCGATAAAGCTGGCCACAAACAGGTTGCACGGGTTGTGATAAAGTTCCAGCGGTGCCCCCACCTGCTCCAGATTGCTTTCGGCACCGTCTGCCAATGGGCTGAGTACCACGATACGATCGGCCAGCGTCATGGCCTCTACCTGGTCGTGGGTTACATAGATGGCCGTTGTCTTCAGTTTATTATGCAGACGGGACAACTCCTGACGCATCTGTACCCGCAGGGAAACATCCAGGTTGGACAGCGGCTCATCAAACAGAAACAGCCTCGGTTCCTGCACAATGGAGCGACCAATCGCCACCCGCTGGCGCTGACCACCTGACATCGCTTTTGGCTTACGATCCAACAGCTTTTCCAGCTGCAAAATTCTGGCTGCTTCATCCACACGACGATTGATCTCGGCCTTGTCCGCTTTTGCCAGCTTCAGGCCAAACTCCATATTTTCCCGCACCGTCATATGGGGATAGAGGGCATAAGACTGGAACACCATACCAACACGACGCTCGTTGGGCGGCATATCGTTGGATCGCTCACCGTCCAGCTCTAACAAACCGCCGGAAATGTCTTCCAGGCCACAGATCATCCGCAACAACGTGGACTTACCGCAACCGGAAGGGCCAACGAAGGCGACAAATTCACCATCTTCAATGTGCAGATTGATGTTCTTCAGAACAAATGTCTTGCCACCGTCGTAGCTTTTGTCCAGTTGGGTCAGCTTTACTTCAGCCATTGTCTTTCTCTTGTCTAAACCTTTATAAACGGTAAATCCGTTAACCTTTCACACCACCTGCCGTCAGACCATTGACCAGATAACGCTGGGCCATCAGGAAGACGACAGTAATGGGCATGCCGGTCAAAATTGCGGCAGCGGCAAAATCACCCCAGAGGTAGTTCTGGGCATAGAGGAACTGTTTCATACCCACGGCCAGAGTCAGCTGTTCAACGCCCTGGAGCAGGACAGACGCAATCGGGTACTCACCAATCACCCCAATAAACGACAGTACAAATACAACCGCGAGAATAGGTACAGACAGTGGCAGCAGAATATGCCTGAATGCCTGCCAGGGGGTGGCTCCGTCGATATAGGCAGACTCTTCCAGAGCCACATCAATGCTTTCGAAATAACCTTTAATCAGCCAGATGTGCATGGTGATACCGCCCAGATAGGACATCACCAGGGCACTGTGAGTATTCAACCCCAGCCATGGCACCACACCGCCCAACTTATTAAAGAAGGCATGGAAAGCCACCAGGGCCAGCACCGCCGGGAACATCTGCAGAATCATCATGCTGGTGAGCAAGTGGTTCTTGAAACGGAAACGCAGCCGGGCAAACGCATAAGCACCGGTGGTGGACAGCATCAGGATCAGCGCCGAGGTGGTAAAGCTCACTTTCAGGGAGTTCCACAGCCAGGTCAGTACCGGGAAAGTGGGCTTAATCACCGTGCCATCGGCAGTGGTGTACTCAAAACCCAACACCATTGCCCAGTGTTCCAGGCTGGGATTATCCGGAATCAAACTGCCGGTCGCGAAGTTACCGGTCCGGAATGACACCGAAATAATCATCAAAAATGGAAACATCACCAGACAAAGCAGCAGAATCATCACGATCCGGGCTGCCCATACCCGATAGTGCAGGTTTCGTGGTTGTACCATCGCCATGATCAATACTCCTGTGAACTGCGGGTGGCCCTGAGGTTAACCCAGGAGATAAATCCGACGATCAGGAAGATCATCGTGGCAATAGCAGACGCCAGACCAAAGTCCTGACCCGCGACAAATGCCGTACGGAAGGTGAAGTTCACCAGCAAATCCGTGAAGCCTGCTTCCGTTGTCGTTCCGGCCATCATCGGGCCGCCCGCTGTCAACAGGTCAATCAGCACGAAGTTATTGAAGTTAAAGGCAAAGCTGGCAATCAGAATCGGTGCCAGCGGTTTGGCAATATTGGGCAGTGTTATATACAACAGGTTATGGATCGGGTTGGCACCATCAATGGCAGACGCTTCATAGAGATCGTCCGGAATCGCTTTCAGCAGACCCATACAGACGATCATCATATAGGGGTAACCCAGCCAGGTGTTGACGATCAGAATCATGGTTCTGGCAAAAGTCGGATCGGTCATCCACTCAGGACTGATGCCAAACAGCCCTTCCAGGATCATATTGATCTCACCGAAGTTCTGGTTAAACAAGCCCTTGAAAATCAGAATGGAAATAAACGCTGGCACGGCATAAGGAAGGATCAGCAGCACCCGGTAAATCGCCCGCTCTTTCAGTGGTTCCCACTGCATCAGGTTAGCCAGCAACAGACCAATCACCAGACAGAACAGAACACTGCCCGCAGAAAAGACAACGGTCCAGACAAAAATCTTGAAAAACGGCTCACGAATACCTTTGTCATTAACCAGACGTTCGTAGTTTTCTCCACCCACATACACAGAGAAACCGGGGGCAACCCGCTCACCACTGTCGGTCACATAGAACCCCGTGGTCATATCCGGGCGTATGACTTTACCGGTCTTAATCTCAACCAGACTGTCGTTTTTCTCTTCCCGATACTGTGGTGCCATGGCAGAAAACTCACGCAGGGACGACATCACCAGACGAGTATCGTCTGCCAGAGTAACAGCCACTGATCCCAGCGCCGAGCGCTGCCGGACCACCTCCCGCATGGACAGTTTGTCACCCTCTGCATCAGCTCCAGAGCGAGCATTAACCTCTACCGGATCACCATTCAGTACGAAAGCGTCGGAGGTATAAATACTATCTTTGTCGTTTTTATCAGTCAGCTGTAACTGAAACTGATCGTTTTGCTGAAAAAGCGCCAGTGTGTAGGTGTGTTCGCCGTTCTTTACCTGCTTGTTCAGGTGAATCTCTTTGACCCGCTCAAGACTCAGAATATTGGCAGAGCCGTAATTGGTGAACGAAATACTAAAGGTGTACACCAGCGGAAAAACGATAAACATCATAATGCCCAGCAAACATGGGTACACGTAGCGATAGCTGTAACCACGCTTGCTGGTAAAAATCCATGTGCCCAGGCTGCCCAGAACCAGCAGGGTTAATGGGAAAAGCACTTCACCCTGGAAATAGAGCAGGGCAATGACGTAAAGCAGGGCTAGATCAATCAGGGCAACGAGCGCCCACTTTGGCCCGTTGCCAGACAACAATGATCTGACATTGGCGGGAATGGTCATGGTGTTTGTCTCTCCGGGAGGGTTTTGAGCCGATCGTCAAAACGACGATCGGCAGATGTAACGGGTCACGTCAATGTAAGCCTGCGCTACACCCCGTTTCGCAGTGTTTAGTTGGCAATCAGCTTGGCAGCGTTGTTCAGTGCCACTTCAACGGTTTCCTGACCGGTGGTGATATTGGTCAGGGCAGTCTGGGTAGCCGACCAGAACTTGCCCATTTCCGGAACGTTAGGCATCAGCAGACCATTCATGACGTTCTGGTAAGTGGCTTCGATGCGTGGGTCCGCCGCCAGCTTCTTCATGTACGCCTTGTGAGCAACGGCACCCAGTGGCTTGTCGTTGTTCAGCGTGGTCAGGCCTTCTTCGGTGAGGACATAGTTCTCGATAAACTCTTTAGCCAAACCCTGGTTTGGCGAAGCGTTGTTCAGAGCAGCGGCCCAGACGCCAACAAACGCACGGGATGGACTACCGTCGATAGAAGGCAGTGGCGCAACACCGTAGTTGATCTTGCTCTTTTCCAGGTTGGCCCAGGCCCATGGACCGGAGATCATCATCGCCACTTCACCCTTGTTGAAGCTGGCTTCCATCACACCGTAGTCAACACCCCGTGGCATCACGCCCTCGTCGATGATTTTCGCCAGCATCTTGCCACCTTTGATGGCACCGGCGCTGTTTACACCGATATCAGAAACGTCATAGCCAGCAGGTACTTCCCTGAAGACATAACCACCGTTGGAGGCCAGCATCGGCGTAGTGAAGTAAGGCTGAACCTGGTCCCACATAATGGTGGTGATATCTTTCTTATCCAGCTCTTTTTTCAGTGCGAACATCTCTTCATAAGAGGCAGGTGCCGTTTTGATGATGTCCTTGTTGTAAATCAAGCCGATGGCTTCCATGGCTACCGGATAGCCGTATACGTTGCCATTGTGAGACGTGGCCTGCCAGCCTTTGGCTTCGATATCCGCCTTGACACTGTCAGAAGGCTTAACAGGTGCCAGCAGACCGGATTCAGCCCACTCACCGAAACGATCGTGTGCCCACATCACAATATCCGGACCTTTGCCGGTAGCAGCAGCCTGCTGGAAACGGTCGGTCAGATTCTCGGGAATCTCAACCTTTACCTTAACGCCCAGCTCTTCTTCAAAACGCTTACCTACAACTTCCATACCGTTATAGGCTTTGTCACCACCAATCCACACAACCAGCTCGTCGTCAGAGAATGCCATGGCTGTGTTGGCCCCCATGGAGATAGCCAGCGCAGAAGCAATCGCTGCGGCAACCGTTTTTTTCATCATCTCTCTACCTACTTCTGTATTTCCCTGAAGCCCTCAGGGTGATCATTGAAATTTTCAGCCTGTTGTCGTTTAGATCGGAGTGAACACTAGCATTCAAATTCGCACTGTCGAGACAAGAGACCTGAAAAGCGGGCGTTATCATCAATGAATTGGTATCTGAAAGAAATCGTAAAACGTTTACAGAATGCCTACTTTCTGGGGTAATCCGTGAGTATTTGATACAAATCAACCTATTTTGTGCATTTTCAGGAAAATGACGGGCTAGCACACCATTTCAATATGTTTGATGTGTGCAATCTCCGTTCAGGACGAACGATATGGGTAACAACGCTTAGCTGCTTTAGTACTGCCTTTCACCACCCCTATCAGGAATACACCGACTCGTAAAAATTGCCCAAAATCTGCATGATCGTCCATTGTCTTTCCTTCAAACCGATCACATGTTCCTCCTGATTATTGACCGTTAAGACATTTATTCCCTGGAAACAGAAAAACACCCATCTCGCCGTTGGGTTCTGGCAGGGCTTCTTTTTCTGGTTTGGAAATACTCGGCTCTGTTTCTTCAGCTCGTGCCTTATTTTGTGCTGGATAGCAGCATAGACCATCAGGCACAGTGTCATCACCATTAACAGAGCTTCAATGCGCTCAGCTTTCTTCAGATAGAGTGAAGAGACCAGAAAGTCCGGGCTTTTCAGGAATCGAAAGCCGCCCTCAACCTGTTGTTGTGACTTGTAGGTAGACAATAGCTCCGTCGCACTCATGCAATTCTGATCCAATTCATTGGTGCCCAGGATAAAGCAACCCAGTGAGGCCTGTGCATTCTCCCTTTTCTGACAGGGAACAAAGCATTCAGCCTGCACAAAGTACTCGAAGTGATCAGGCTTGCTATCCGGCGATGGCCGTCCCCTGCCCGAATAACAGGGTTTACCGGTAACCTCAGGCTCCGTTGCACTCTGGCAGAGTTTCGATTGTTTCTGCCATAAGGCAAAAGCCTTCAATGCATCGTCCCGACACAGAAAGGCCTTTTTTCCCAGCTTTTCCAGATCACGGGCTTCTTTCAGTGACTGCTTCTGCATCTTTCGGGTCAGTGTTTTCTGTTCAACCAGCCTGCGCTTTTTGTTGAGAAACAAGAACCATCGTTGTTTAACATCTCCATAGCAGGAAGGCACTTCAGCAGAGTAATAATCTTCATAGCCTTCAACCGGCTCCAATGACATGGCTGGCGCTTTGCCGACCAGCTCCTTTGCACCCTTGATATTCAGGGGCACACGGGAGATAAACAGCTGCTTTTGCTCGTCAAGCAACTGAAGGGTTTCAGCAACGTACATGGCGGCATCAGCGACCAGATAGCGGCTATTCAAAGTCTCCTTGAAACACGACAGATGATTTTTGATAATTTCCTGAAAACAAGTTTTGTCGTTTACATTACCGCTCGCAGGTGCCATAAACACTGGAATACCTGCCTCATTTTCGGTCATTAACTGCAAGACCACCTGATTCAGGTCAGGTCGGTGGTCACGGCTGTAACCGCGGCAGATATGGATACAATTCAAGTCATCAGGATTTTCATGACTGTTATAGATTCCATCCACATGAAAGCTGGTGCCATCCAGATTCAATGCCT
>NZ_JBLYNV010000029.1:0-65461 GCF_049310165.1 Endozoicomonas sp. ALE010
GAACTGGCAACATGTCGACGTTCCTGAATATCTGATCAATCCTTTGACAACAGATTTCAGGAAAATATCAATCGGGGTGGTGAAAGGCAGAAATATGTTTTTCTCCATATCCATTACTACCACTAACAAGACTTGATGACTTCTTCATAATCTGCGTCTTTTTAAAAACATAATATAGAAAGATGATTTCTTGTTATAGAGATCAGCTATTAACTTCATGATCAACATTAGATCTAGGGAAAGTATGTGAACTTTTGCTGCGGAAGCTCATCGATAACCAGTCAACTAGTGCAGAATCTGTTTTAAATCCTGATACATGCTTACCAATCGTTGCTCTCACCTCTTGATAATCATGTTTATCAACTGCAGCCAGAATTTCAGTGATAGCTAACTTTAACTCTCCCCAGGATGCAGATTCTTCCACTGCCTTATAAATCAAAGGGTGATCCGTCGTATTTACATTGTCTCCAATAAGGAGCTCTTCATAGAGTTTCTCTCCTGGTCGGAGGCCTGAAAACTCAATAGAAATATCACCCTCTGGATTTTCTTCATTCTTCTCTGAATACCCGGACAAACGAATCATATGACGAGCAAGGTCTACAATTTTGACAGGCTCCCCCATATCCAGCAGAAACACATCGCCACCGGTTCCCATTGAGCCCGCCTGAATAACCAGCAAGGCCGCTTCGGGGATGGTCATAAAGTAGCGAGTAATCTCGGGGTGTGTGACAGTAACTGGGCCACCGGAACGGATCTGCTCACGAAACTTCGGGATGACCGAACCACTGGAACCCAGCACATTCCCAAAACGAACCATGGTGAAGCGAGTGTTATTCATTACAGAAACAGCTTCCCGGAACATTCCTGGATGTAATAAGTCAACATTGATCTGAGTGCTGAATGCCTGCAAGACCTCTTCAGCCAAACGCTTGGTTGCCCCCATCACATTGGTTGGGCGAACGGCTTTATCCGTTGAAATCAAAACAAAGTTTTGCACATTACAAACCATTGCAGCCTGGGCGGTATAGAGCGTACCTAATACATTATTTCGAACACCTTGCGAAATATTATGTTCAACAATAGGTACGTGTTTGTAAGCCGCAGCATGGTAAACAGTATTGACCTGATAAGCACTCATTACATCCAGCAGTCGGTTAGGGTCATTAACCGAACCCAGAACCGTAATAAGCTCGAAATGCAGAGAAAGGCTCGATTTTATACGAGTTAGTTCCTGCTCTATCTGATAAAGATTAAACTCCGAATGATCAAAAATAATAAGACGTTGGCAGTCTAATCGGATAATCTGGCGACAAAGTTCAGAGCCAATAGAGCCGCCAGCACCGGTCACCATGACCGTTAATCCTTTAATGCAACGATGCAGGAGGTGCTCATCCGGAGCGACAGGTTCACGGCCTAGCAGGTCAGCAACCTCCACCTCTTTAATATCCTGTATCTGCAAACGTCCACTGGCCAGATCAGCCATCGCTGGCATCGTCATTACCGGCAATTGCAACTGTTCCAGGTTCTGAACAATAGCTTTGCGTTTGGAATCTGAGATGGATGGTAATGCCAGTAATACCTGGTCAAATAATTTCTGCTCAGCCAGTTGAGAGAGCTGGCTACTATGATAGACCTTTCGACCATAAACAATTCGGCCCTCTAGTGTTGGGTTGTCATCTACAAATACCACTGGCCTGTAATCCCATCCACGATCTAAAGCTGATACCAGCTGACACCCTGCATCACCCGCTCCGTATACTGCAACAGGTTTCCCTCTGCGATGATAAGATCCATGAGAGCTGGCAGTAAAAGGTGACATCAAAATATCTGGCAATGAAAAACCCAGCAACCAATATCGGGCAGTGTAACGTGAAAGCCCCAGTAAAAGCATAAACACCAGCCCAAACAGAAATGGAAGGCTTCTGGGTACATCCCATCCAAGGACATAGGTTGTCAGAATCAGTCCGGCAACAGAAAGACCTCCTACCCGCAACAACGTAACGGCCAATTGGGAATTAAGATAACGAAGCACTGCTCGATAAAGCCCAAGCCGGATGCAAATGGGCAGAATAATAATCGGTGAGAGAATGGACAGTTTTACAAAAAGTTCAGAATAGTCAAAAAAACCATCCCAACCGAGTCGAATCAGAAACGAGGAAAAAAGACCAAACCAGACAATCAGCAAGTCTATCGTGAGGCTTATCAACCGTTTTTGCACCCGAGGTAGGGCGATCAGTTTTTTTCGGATCATTGGTTTGAAAATAGTCTTAACTAAATGAAATTTGATAATAAAAGAGGCGTGTTTGAAAAAAGGTAAAAGTACCCAGCTCGTTCCCATGCTCTGAGGTTGTCGCGAAGGTTCAATTTGTCGGTAACACGCAGGGTTGCTGACAAATAGGCTTTAAATCCTATACTTTGTCGGCAATTCTTTCAGAATTACAGACCTATGGTGTTTTGCGGCTACCTTCTCCGCGTGGGAATACATACTTGAAAGCTGCGCGTACCCACGCAGCGGCATGGGTACGAGGGGTGAATAAACTTGCCTTCCCTCAGAGTCAGCATACTGCATCAGGTTCAGCGCACTCTGTCGCCCTGACCACTCCCAGTAACTGTCAACAGAATATACTTAAAATAGCTATTAATAGATAAGCTGTTAATCATCTCGGAGTCCTTTTCAGCCAACAATTCCGGTGTCGACATATCAATGTGATTCACTTGGGCCAACCCGGTAATACCAGGGCGAACATCATAAACCCCCAACTTTTCTCTGGCAGCAATCAGCTCTACTTGATTAAACAGATTTGGCCGTGGACCAACCAGGCTCATTTCGCCTTTAAGCACATTCCAGAGCTGCGGAAGCTCATCCAGTTTTGTCTTTCTTAAAAAACTGCCCATTGGTGTAATTGAAGTAGCGCAGGCAAGATGACTGGCGACAGAAGCCGTATCTATAGCCATGGTACGAAACTTTACCAGCGTAAATGGTTGCTGGTTACGCCCAACTCTTTTCTGTCGAAACAGAGGTGAGCCCGTATCAAACAGACCAATCAGATAAATCAGCATAAACACCGGCAGGCCCAGAATCAGGCCAACCAATGAAAAAAAAACATCAAGAATACGCAACGACACGTTACTGCTTTCCTTTTAAATTCCTGCTTTTCAAATAACCAGTGACCGTCTCCGAAATGCCCTGTTCCACAGAAAACGGAGGTTGCCAGCCAAGTAGCTTCCTGGCTTTGGAAGAGTCAATCTGCAAATCACCAATCAATCGATCTATGACTCCAGACTTACCCGTTAAACTGCCCAGAGCGCGAAAAATATAAGGAGGAACTGAAAAAAGGTGACTTTGCCGACCAAGATGTTTTCTGATAACAGAAACCAAATCCGACAAGGAGAGGTCTTCTCCATCCGAGATCAGAAATGTTTCATTAGCTGCTGCCGGATGATCCAAACAATGAACAATAAAGTCAATAAGATTACCGAGATAAACCATGCTCCGATGGTTGTTAATAGCCCTGAAGGGTAATGGTAAAGAAGTGTCAGCCATTTTTATCAAATTTAAAAAATTGGCTTTTACCCCCACACCATATACCAGTGGTGGTTGAATAATCACCACCTCCATACCTGACTGCTCACCTAATGCTTTGAGCTTCACTTCCGCTTCTTTTTTGGAAAGTCCATAGGGATCTTCAGTCGGAAGTGCAAACTGCTCAGAATAGGGAGGTATACCGGTAGTACTTTCCCCATAAACTTTCACCGAGCTGACAAAGATAAAACGACGAACACCCAAATCAGCAGCCTGCCGGGCCAGGTTAAGAGTGCCTCCGGTATTCACCCTGCGATACTCCGCAACAGGGTCTGCTGTTTCATCGTTCATAATGTGCGCACGGGCAGCAAGGTGAACAACAACGTCCACATTCTTCAAAGAAGCTGACCAGTCTGTTGCATCATCAATAGAGCCGACGACAATATCCCGAGATTTGACAGGTGCACTTGAAGCGTTGCGAATGGCAGACTTGAAAGAAATATTTTTTGATGTGAGCAATCGAAGCAGGGCCTGGCCAACAAAACCGCTGCCTCCGGTAACAAGAAGATTCACAGATATACGAAACCGGTTAGTTATCAAAAATAGCTTGAATCAGGCGAGTATTGATTTTTTCAGCATCATAATAGAGCACAGCAAACTCGCGCCCAGCTCTGCCCATGGATTCTACAGCTTCTGAGTTTTCAATAAACCACAGCATTTTATCAATCAGTGCTTGTACATCATTAGGCTCAACAATAAAGCCTGTACTGCCATCTATCACTGAGTCTCGGCAACCGGGCACATTAGTGGTAATAACCGGTCGCCCAACTGCCATCGCTTCCTGAGTGCTACGGGGAAATCCCTCACGATAATAAGAAGGAAGTACAAATACCGAAGAAAGCGTTAACCATTCAGCTACGTTATCTACCTGCCCAGGAAACTCAATGACACCTTCAGATTGACATTTCAGAAACCGCTCCGTCAGTTTTTTACTATTGCCTTTCTTCTCCATCTGCCCGAGCACAGTAAAAACCACATCAGGGTGTATTTTTTTGATAGCCTCTGCTGCATTCAGATAAAAAAGGATACCTTTTTCTTCTAATAAGCGACCAATGAAAATAAATCGAAAAGGTGATTGAGGTGCCGGTGAATAACCATAATCGTTGAGATCAAGCCCAATAGCGCCAAGGACGAGTGCATCTTTCACCTTAATGCAGTGGCGTTCAAGAAGATCATGTTGGTCATCCTTATTTAAAAAAATGACTTTGTCCAGTCTTGGGAGGATACAGCGGTATAACAAAACCTGAACGTGTCTGGCGAACCAGCGTTTGAAAGAAAATTGTTGAGTGGGAGTAAAGGTATACCCTAATCCTTCCAACATGCCAACACAGCGTTTAACCCCGGCAAGCCTCGCAGCCAGGCCGCCAAAAATAACTGGTTTTGAGAAATAAGAGAATACGATATCGATTTGAAAATCACGCAGTTTACGAGATAACTGCCAGGCATGTATCAGATCAGCCGCCGGATTCAAACCGTATCTGGATAAAGAGTAAGCTACCGGCGTTGCACCCAGTTTACGAATACGCTCCATGGATAACTCATCAAAGTCCATGGCAAAGGCGAAAACGGTTATTCCCTCCTTAATCAGTTGTTTGATTAAGTCTGCGCGAAATACCAAGAGAGTCTGGGCAGTTGTTCCAATGATGGCAACCTTGGTCTTCATAAGATACATCTACATTGTTTCATAAATATATTCTAAGTTTCCATCCATAGATTTTCTTACCTTTTTCCTTTTAACAAGGCTTTTATGATCCATAGAAGCCCCCCAAGGAAAAAGCGGATTTTCTTAGTAAAGATAAGTTCCCGGAACATCAATCCAACTGATTCAGAGTAAGGCAATATACCTCCTTTAGATTGATTGCCAGATATACGGTACTGAATGTAGATTTCAGGTACTATTACAAACCTTGTCTTTGTGGATCGCGCCAATCGTAACCAAAGATCATAATCTTCAGAACCAAATCCCCAAGAGTAGCCACCATGGCTTACAAGCGTATTCAGAGATATTGCAGTCGCAGGATGACATACAGGATTGCTCCACCATAAACGTTTTTTGATTTCATCTGACTCCATGGAAACTGCCTGTTCTTTAAGAACACACCCATTAACATCAATCCATTGGGCTGAACCTGACAAAACATCGGGATATTTAAATTTTTTAAGCGCATTTGCTGTATTAGACAGTCTATCAGGCAAGCAAATATCATCAGAGTCAAAACGAATAACGTAATCAGCACTGATTAAGTTAATACCATAATTTAAATTGAAGGCAAGCTGTCCAATTTTTGTCCTGTATATTTCTATTCTATGATCCTTTAATCCACTTAAGTATGACCACAAATCATCATCACAGTTGTTTGCAATAATATAAAATTTGAAGTCAATATATGTCTGTTTTAAAACGCTGTCTATGGCCAACGGTAAAAAGGCATCCAATTTATGAGCACACATTAAGAATGCAAATGTTTTATTTTCATCGGACATTTAAACTAAAACTCAAACAACACTATATGAACCATCATAAACAGATAGATACTTTTAGAACATAAGTTAAATATATTTAGCCTTGCCAAATCTACCTAATACACCATCTTTAATTCCTTTCAGAATCGCATTGGAGCGTGCAACATCCCTGTATAAAAAAAGATAGGCCAAGAATTTCCCCGTCAAATATAAAACACTCTTTACGTAATATAAAACTTTTATTGTAGAATTATTTTCATATATTTTACTATCCATAAGGAATTGATTTCTAGCGTAATAGTAAAGATAAAATCTTGACAAAATAACTTTTTGCTTATTAAAAATTATGACAATTTCTCCTGAGCTACGCTGCTTATGCAAAGTCACTTCAGGTACAATATAAACTCCAAAAGCTTCGCCTAATAAGAAGCCGTAATAGGTGTCATCTTCAGCGATAAAAAAATCAATATCCGGATAACCAACGGTCGTCACAGCCTCTTTGCTTAAAAACAAACCTTCAAAACAACAACAGTTTGTTTTTGCCACTCCTTTATTTTCCAGAATAGGCCTCATTATTGCCTCATCATTAACGGCTCGGCCTTTGGTAATATCATATCGCTGGAACCAAGTTATGACGTCGCCACTCACATCGGTTCGCTGCCCCTGAACTGCATGATATTGTTCTTTATAACGGCTCAGTTTTTCCAACCCATCATTCAGGGGTATAACATCATCATCCATTAGCCAGAACCAATCATGGCCTCTTTCATGGGCTATTTTCAGTCCATTGTGGAAACCACCGGCACCACCAAGATTATCATCCATCAGGCGATAATGAATCTTTGACAACTCTAAATAGCCTGATGATTTTAAAAAATCGCCGGTACCATCGGTAGAATCATTATCGATGATGACAATTTCATCTAGTGGGAAACTTTGGCTCAATAAACCATCGAGGCACTTGACTAGCATCTCTTTGCGATTATAGGTAACCACTACCGCACAGTTAGTTTCCTTTTCTTTTTTCATTACTTAATTCCGCAGAAATGCATTCAACTCATCGAGCGCTGTTCGAATACACACATCCATATCCATATACCGGTATTGCCCAAGTCGCCCAACAAATGTCGTTTTCTTTTCTAACGCAGCAAGATCCTGATAGGCACTCAGAAGCTCATGCCCTCCCAGTAAATTGACCGGGTAATAAGGAGTATCAGCCTCACCACATTCACGACTGAATTCTTTAAAGTACACAGTACCTTCATGATTCTCCCAAGGAGAAAAGTGCTTATGCTCACTGATACGGGTATAAGGCACATCGGCATCGCAATAATTCAGAACGGCACAACCTTGGAAATCCCCCTCTGCAATGTGCTTTTCAAATCTCAAGGTTCGGTATGGCAGGTGTCCAAGTCGATACTGAAAGTATCCGTCGATGGTTCCGGAATAGAAGACATGATCATACTCAGCAACCATGTCATGCTGAAAAGGTGTATTAAGTAAAACCTGGATATTCGCATGATCCAAAATATTGCCAATCATCGCAGTATAGCCCTGTTCCGGCATTCCCTGAAACGGGTGATTAAAATAATTATCATCATAATTAAAGCGCACGGGTAAACGTTTAAGGATACTGGCAGGCAGTTCTTTCGGGCTCCTTCCCCACTGTTTTTCTGTATAGCCTTTCATAAACGCTTCATAGAGATCTTTACCGATAAACTTCATCGCCTGCTCTTCAAAGCTCTCAGGCTCAGCAATGGTGTTATCAGCAATCTCTGCAATAAACTTTCTGGCTTCATCCGGTGAGAACGTCTTGCCAAAGAACTGGTTGATGGTGTGCAGATTCACCGGCAACGAATACACACTACCTTTTGCCATCGCTTTCACCCGATTGACAAAAGGCATAAATGTGGCAAACCGGTTCACGTATTCCCACACTTCAGCATCATCGGTATGAAAAATATGGGGACCATACACATGCTGCATAACCCCGGTTTCTGTATCTCGCTCTGTATGACAGTTGCCTGCAATATGCGCCCGGCTATCAATCACGGTTACTTCATAACCTTGTTCAGCCAACCCACGGCTGATAACCGCACCGGTCAGACCTGCGCCTACCATTAATATTTTCATAACGATTCAAATCAGTAAGTAAATTTATTTTTGATAACAACCATCATCATCGCGAAGGTGACAAAGGCTTCTGAAATAACCACAGCCCATGCCATGCCAATGGCCTGAAAATGTTCAGCCAGCAGGATTGCCAGAATCAGGTTTACCGCACCGGCAGAAATAATGATCTGGTTAAATATTTTGTCTTTACGCTTCGGCAAAAGGTATTGAATACCAAATACATTACTCAGGGCAATTAACGGGATTAATAAAGACAGTACCCGCATAATAGGTATCACAGATTCATAACCAGTCCCGAGGATCAGCGGCACCAACCATGGCGATAACCAATAAAGTAAAACAGCACCAGTGACACCAAAGACCGCCATAAATGCCGTCATCAAGAGCGCCATCATCTTGGCCTGCTCCGGATTCTGGCCTGCAACTGCAGTTATACGAGGAAACATGGCCTGAGATAAAGGGCCCAATAAACTTAGCCCGGCCTTGGTAATTTTCTCTGCAGATAGAAAACCACCAACGATAACAGTCGGTGCAAAAAAGCCCAACAACAAACCGTTAGCAGTGGTGTAAAGACTGACAGAAGCGGTAAATACAAACATGCTGAAGCCATCACGTAGAGCCTCTATCGCCCCCGTTATACTGACTTTAAAACCGCCAACCTGCCGATAAATCATACCATTGGTAATTAGATAGGCAGCTGCCTTAGCGCCGCATTGAAATACCAATGCCCACACACCATCTTCTGGCTTTTTGATAAACAGAAAAATCAAGACCAGCGAGAGAATACCGCTACCAACCTCCAGAATGGAGTTAACAGTAAGTTCCTCTTTCCCCTGAAAATACCAGGTTGGCCTGAAGCCCAATACTATAGAATAAACAACAGTCGCTATATACCAATCAAAATTACTACGGGATAGAGAGCCAAAATAATAAAACAACACCAAGCCAACCACGGCCAGTAACGTCAGTAAAAGTTTGGCACTGTGCACCTGATGAACAACACTGGCTACCCGGTGACCATCTCCCTGAGCTTCTGCAATACTGCGAGTGGCTGATAACTGAAAACCATACTCGATGACCATAGAAAACCAGATTGCCAAGCTCAGGCAATACATGTAGACCCCAAAGATTTCAGCCTGCAAAATTCGGGATAAGTAGGGAATTGAGATTATAGGAATAACTAAGACTGATAACTGAACCCCATAAAGAGCGACAGTATTTTTTAATAAAGGGCTACGTTGAGATGAAGTCGATAACATTTCAAAAATAACAGATGTAAAAAAAACGCACTAACAGCAAAAGTCAAAGTCATCAACTCAACATTTCCCGATATTGCATATTCTGGCCGACCGTGAACACCCATTCTGACAGGGAAAAATAATGAAACCCCGCACCTTGCGAGGACTGCAGACAGATATCAAGTGCTCATGGCGGCCTTTTTCTGCTTCCGCTTCAGACCAGCTTTAAATCAAGTGCATTCATGTTCAGAACATCCAAATCTTTTTTGTATAAGACACTGGATGTGTATTTTGTTCTATAAGGGGATGTCCTTATAGCTATTGAGCCCAATGGCTTCGGGGGCTTTCATGATTTTCCCCTAACCGTATTCTTAAGATCATATTTTCCGAATACAACAGAAAAAAGCTTTTTTAAAACATTAAAATTCCCTTGAATTGGAGTAATTTTTGTAGGCAAACCGCCATCTTGAGGATATTTTCTTGTAACTGGTATTTCAATACATTTGAATTTGAGCCTAGGTGCTGTCCTTGCCAAATAATAATGAAGCTCATAACCAGTAAATACCGATCTAAATAGGCCAACATTTCTATTTAATAGAAAACTCATGCTGTACGCTCTAAAACCATTCGTTGTGTCAGTATAGTGAAAACCACTGGCCAATCTCATTAAAGGAGCATGAATAAGTTTTACCCCTAATAGCCGAGTGATTGGGGTATTAATAGCCTCACCTCCAGGAATAAACCTTGAACCTTGAACATGATCCCAACCTTCAGAAAGCTTTAAAACAAATTCATTAATATCTATTACGCTATCTTTATTATTTCCATCTATTACAACAACGCCTTTGTAGCCCCTTTTCATTGCCCAAGAAAAAGCAATTCGCATTTGACTACCAAGCTTTCCAGAATCATCCTTAACAAGAAGTGAGTTGACACCATAAGATTTTAATAAATCTGTATTTGTGGAGCCATCTGTACTACCCCCGTCAGAAATCACTATATCAGCTTGCAAAGCAAGCTGACTCATTTCTTTTAGCTGATTTAAAAGTCTATCACCTTCATTAATCACAAATACACAAACACAGTAGTCAAAGTTCTTTTCTGAAAATTCGGTACATTGAAACTTCGGAATATCAAAGTTACTCACTTAAGATTTCCTTCCTGTTTGGACAAGATTAACATCACTTTCAACAGAGTCGAAAAGAACATTAAATCTATTTTCATTGAGCATGACAGAGCTATTTTTCTCATACACAATTGAATAATCTTTATGTTCACTTCTATCATCAAGCAACCGTGCAATGTATTCACCAAAAAAGGCCATAATTGTGAAAAGAAAAATAAACATAACCGACAAAAAGATGATAGTAGTAGTCCAACCAGCAACAACATTATTTTTAAATAAGTTAATTATCAAACTATATGAAGCGACAAAAAGTGAAATAATGCTTGCAGACAAGCCAACTACACTCATCCATCTTAGCGGCTTTGTCGAGTTAAAGACCAAATATTGAAAAGACTCTTTAAACCCCTTTGAAAAAGTTTTTTCAATTTTTTTTCCCTCAACTAATTTATACTCAAGCCTAGAAATTTTATACCCTGACTGAGAAATCTTGACATAAAGCTTGTGGTGAAACCTGCCTGACTCAGTAATTGAGTTAATAGCACGCCGACTAAAACAAAGTAAACCGGTAGCATTTCGAGGAATGCCATACCCAATATCCTTTAGAATACTAGTAACTAACGGCCTAATGCAGCGATAAGCAAAAGAGGTACTTACTTCTGTAGTTCCAACCACAATATCACCACCACTCCGGCAAGACTTAACAAAGTCATGAATTTTAAAGATTGGATCATGCTCCAAATCAAAACAAAGGACAAAATCACCTATAGAATTCTCAAGACCAGCAGCAACCATAACATCAAGATCAACATCGGATGTAAGTCTTATATATCTTATTGATGAAACAGCTACTAATAATCTATGAATAATGATATCAATGTCAACTTTCCCTGGGGAATCAATAATTAATATTTCAAAATCAGAAAATCTTTCTTGAAGGTACTGATGAAGCTGGAAAACTTTTGACTCAAAATCATCTAAACAGAAACCATTAATCACAACTGATACAAAACAGTTATCCATAAAAACCTCAACTATCAAGACCTAAATTTTTTATAACATCAATAACATCATAAACATTATCAATCTTCCCACCCATAATACAGTGAAAACCTTTTAAACCGTAGTTTGCTTTAAATAATATAGGTCGAGAATCATCACTCTCACTTCTAGGCAATATAGTTTTTACTTCCCAGAGAGATTCTTTATAAATTGATGAATCCAGTATTGGCAAATACCTTTTTGCATCATATCTCATTTTATTCCATGCACTTTTTTTATTAATATTCGCAATATGCTGATGCGAATCAATATAAGCTGAATCACTATCATGCCATTCATAATGAGGCGTATATCGTACATGACTGAAAGAATGCAAACCTTTAGATGGAAAAGGCATTACTGAGAAAAACGGCCCACACATTATTGTGATTCCAACACCTTTCAAGACATCAGGAACCTCTACAAGGCACATTTCTGTCATTTCATGCTTAAAGTGAATGTTTTTCATGTGCGAATTTGATACAACTTTATTTATCTGCGAATATGTACAGTTATATACCTGCCTAGCGTTAATAATAAAATCTTCCTCTTGTTGGTAATAGTTAACATCAATACCGCCCATTTTAGCTTCAGAAATTTTATATACCTCAGCATTAGTCGTTAAGTAAACAGATGTAGCCTCCAATCGCCCCAACATTATCTCTTTTAACTTTTTCGAATCAAATGCAAATTCTTTTGCAAGAAAAACATCCTCAATGAGCTTAGGATTTGTTAAATTTTTAACTTGTGATGAAGCCACTTCGCAGGGTATATCTATTCGTTCACAAAAGTTCTTGAATTGTTTCCCGGTGACCTTGCCCATCAAAGAGCCAATCATGTAATATTTTACAAACTCATCACAAATACAGTCTCTAAACTCATTATTGAATTTAGGGAATGATACCCTTGATCGTAAAGCTGTCAAAACACTCCTTGGATAATGGTAACCATTATGTACCCTTGCCTGATTAACATAAGATGCACGGGTCATAAACTCCTTTTCTTTTTCTAACAAAATAACCGACTTCCCAAGCTTGGAAAAATATTCAGCAATAAAAAGACCAAAAAAACCACCGCCAATTACGGCAATATCGAATTTTTCTTTCATATTAAATAAAAATTGAAATTTTCTAAAAACACTTCTAAAACTACCAACGACTAAAAAAGCTTCTCACAAAACCCAGAAATCTTACTCCGCAGCTCATCTGTGAGTGCCCATACCTTAATTTGTCAATGAGTTAGGTATGAGTTCCAACACGCAGCATGGGAACATGTGGTTTTCGACAGCATTTAATGTCGGCAGGCTTGCATTACAGAATTAAGTTAGGAGACGAATTTCTTTAAAATTTAGTTGATGGTGGGGCTTCGAGTGAAATAAAATTTCTTAAGGTAGACATTAAGCTCTACTCACTGCACAAAGGCCAAATCTTGTATACCCTGAACAACCTCCTGTGCAGGGTATTCTCGTTTGGCATTATCTCCCCAGTAGTCCAGAAGCTTATTAATGTGAGACCAATGACTTTCCTGCGCTCTACGATGAAATCATATTACCAAACAGGTGTGCCCCACTTTTCATAGCTTTGTCCGTCGGGATTTCCTCAATGCTACCACTTTTACAGAGGTTCGCCTGTGCAGCATGTGTAGGGTATCTTTTCAACGTTATAACCACGAAGGACATCAGAATCAGGCTAAACACCAGTGTCGCTGGTTTAGTGTTAAAAACGGCCCCCTAAGCAGGATTTGATCTCTTTGAAAATCAGCTCTATCTGTCACAGTAAAGGATAGGTCTGAAGCATCTCCGATCTCACTCAAGGTAAACTCCACACGGTTCAGGTTAGTCACAATGGAGACCCACTTCTGTTCTGTTTTTTGTAATTGCAGCTGACGATCAAACGGTATCGCTAGGCTTTGAATCCCGGCCATTATATATCCAAGTCGAGTCATTGATCTTTAGGGAAGCGAGTCAGCACACCCTTCAGTTTTTGAACTTTGAGGCGATTGGTAACTGCTCAAAATTTGGTGGTAAAAATGTATTTTCTGGAAAAATTTTATCGATTTTACTGGGCTGCAGAGGTGTCTGGGTAAAATTTCCCACCAAATTTTGAGCAGTTACGGCGATTGTGGTTCTTGCCATTCTCCCTTAACGCGCTGAGTATCGCTGGGTTGTTACTTTGAGGTACCTTGCAGATAAAAGACCCTCCCGGTAATCAATGGCAGAAAGAGTTCCAGCTCAAAATAACCGGCATCCATTAGCTTCAGAATATGGGCCATGGAGGTTGGCAGTGGTGGCAGACAGTCTCTTTCTGAACGGGTACCTTTAGTGAGCTGTACTCGCACCAGATTGTTGGTTAGAAGATGCATTGTCGTATGAAGCTCGACGGAATTAGGTCTGATTGTTGAGAACCTGCCGGAAACGCTTCCTTCAGCGCATCATAGATAGCTTGCAATGAGCCGTCCTAAATAAGAGTGTGCTCAAACTCTGAAAATGGACTTCCCTACATTCAGGTGCTCTCATCAAACGCCATAACTTTGCGGGAAAATATTTCCAGACATTACACCCATAACCACAGGACAAGAACAGTCAGCGCGTCTTTTTTAGCTTGATTTGTCCAGGAACGATTGAGATATTCAGCCCCGTCAACTCGTTAAATTTACGGTGCAGATCCGCCTGTGTAACAGTTTCCATCAACAAAGAGGGCAACGATCAGTGAGAGAATAAAATCCAAAGGACGGGTATCTAGCTGTTGTGTAGTAAATTTATCCTGTTGAACGTCACGTGTTGGCAATCAAAGCGTTAGCAGTCTGCTTAAGATTTGACCCCTTTAAATATCAAATCCATTTACCACTCTCACCGAAGGAGAATCAAAGAATAGTTTAATAATTTTCTCCTTATCAATATCTTCAACTTTATAATAGATATTATTCACTTTTATATTTGAACCCCCAATAAAATCACTTAACTTTCTTATTAAGAATTCAACAGGCCTACCATCCTTGACGACCACTGGAAATTCAAATGAGCTTTCATACCATGGTATGCTCACAGGCATTTCATTAAGAGCACCAGTTTTATTTATCAGAAAGCGAGCAGACCTACCAAGCAGAGGTATAAAACCAAACGGCATTTCAATTTCGTAATCAATACGAACAGTATATAATTTGATGCCATCATTTTTAGGAATAAGTGTTCTCCCATCCAGCAATAAATATTGACTTCTTTTTTTCCCAGCATCTTTTTTCTTCTCAATTTTCCACAAGGAAAACTCATCTAAATCCAAAATAGGCTGATACTTGTGTACTAACTCTCTAAAAAATGGCCAATGCCAATTAATTAGCCACTGCGTAAACCTCTCAGGCTTAGCAAACGCTACATAATCCACATTACTATTGCGGAATGATGAATAGTACTCTAGCCTTGATTCTTTCCCAAGTACATGTATCATCATTTCAGTTGGAGCAGGATTCACCTTATGGTAATATAAATTTAGTAAGCTTCCTGGGTAAATTTCCCAAATACTAAAGTCCCTAGCATATCCAGCACTATTGCTTCGCTTAACTTCATTCTTACTCAGAACCGATTCACCAAGTGATAGAATTTCAGCCCCTCCCCGTTTCCAAAGGGATTCACCATCAAGCTTTGATTCTGAGATAAAATCATAATATTGCTTGTAAAAACCTTCTTTAAGTATCGATGATAAATTAAATATTTTTTCCAAACATGTTTTTTCAGACCCAAATACAGATTGCATGAATTTATCACGCAATTGTTCAGACATTTCCATTTTTACAATATGTTTTAAATTTAGGCAAAAGGATTTTGTAACATCAACAGTAATCACATTACGATTATAATCAACATCTGATACAAAATACTCTATATCATCATTATCAAGTTTTATTCTTTTTTTGGCTATTAAATTTTTTGCAGATTTTAAGCTGATATCATAATCAGAATTTCTACCATAAAAAAAACCATCATCAAAACTTGTATCAACGTCAATTATAGTCTCTCTTTGATTCTTTTGAATACTAGGAATTACCTTAACAATATTTTTCCTCGTATCGAAATAAGGCTCAATAAAAGATGAGGAATCATGAGTTACTATAAATTCTTTATCATTAATTCTTATTACCTGTTCAATTTTTAACTCCTTACCCCCAATTAATAGCGTATAATTTTTCCCTATATTTTCTTTATTATGAAATGGGAGATGTCTAAGATAAAATCCTTGACTCTCAACCTTAGGTTCAATCACTTGAACAAGTCCACCGCGAACAACCCCCATCTGTTCCTGATTCAACATCATAGTAAAAGGCTTTATTTGATCTTTAATTATTTTCGGAAATATCAGATGTTTTATTGCAGTAAAAGGTGGAAGTAGTGCAGAAATTTCAAGAACATTACCGTCTACATTCAATAACGTACCATAATACTTTTGTCCATTAATGTCTTCAAGTTTCAAGTCTCGTCCCACGAACTCAGACAACGCAAACTTATCGCCTCCGACTGTTTTGAATCTAAACTTCCTATTTAAACCCAAGAAAAAATCAGAACTAATTACAGTGTCAAGCTTTGCTGATTTTGTAAAAAAGCCACCATTCTCAGCCCTCATACTATCAGAATAGCCTGAGGTAAAAAAACTACCCCCAAAATCTCTAGCTATAGCGTTAGTACTTAACTCTAAGAACTTTGAATATTGATGCTTAATATCAAATGAACCACTGGAAATATGAAAATCATAAAAATTGCTAAGGTGAACACCTTCAAAAGTATTATTGGAATAGTCAATTTTATTAATATTATGATTATTAACAGACGAATAATACGCCCAAAATAGTATTGAAGTAAATGGAAGAAAGTAAAATAAAAAAAGATTAACTTTCCTTTTGAATGTTCGCATTAACCTTATCCAGAAAAAATATTAAAAAGAACAACAATGACAATAGAGCATATCTAGAGAAGAGGGCTGTTTGATGCCCACCAATATATCCAATATTTGAAGACCATGACAATAACGCTGAAAAAAATAGAGATGAAAAAACAACAAAAATCTCGATCCGCATCATCTTTAACATTAAAAACGCAACTTGAAGCAAAAAAAGCGCACTTGAAAATATAGTAATTATTTGACTGGGAAGTGCCGAAATTATTGAGAATAAAAATATCTCACTAACATCATCATAAAAACCATTTGGAAAAACACCAAACACCCATGCTTGATCATCAGATATAGTCTTTATCACCTTTATTGTTTCTAAATTTCCAAAAAACAAGTAAGAGCTTATAACCAAAAAAATCAGGAACAAAGAAATTAGAGAAACAGAAACAGAAACAGACTTCATTAATTTCTTATTATAAACAAAATATAAAAAAATTGAGCCCACCCCCCCTACAAAGCTATAGAAACCTTGTTCGGCAGATAAATAAACACCAACTGCTCCCGCGACTCCATATAAGAGATATGACCTCAAATAATTATTTTCACTACTAACTTTCCTCACAAAATAATAACTCATAAGCCCCATAAAAGCATGAGGAAAAAACCTTATTGCCATTGGAGCCCCCAAAAAAAGTGGGGAGATGTACCCGCCTGAAAATGGAATCAAATGAAATATTGTGATTACAACCAAGGTTATACAAACGCTTTCAAGGCGATCGAAAAGAAGTCTAACTAAAGCTAATATTGAGAATGCTAGAAATAAAAAATTAACAAAAAAAGTACTATAAAGTGCAGATACAATCTCTCCAAATCCAAGCGATTTCAAGAGGCTATATCCCGGATAAATTATATACGGAATTCCATTTCCATGAAAATAAAAGAAATCAACCCCAGGATACTTCCCAGTACTAATTTTGATTAAAGGGAACAATGTTTGAAATGTTCCATCCCAAGGCGTCATATTAAAATATTTAGCACTCAATCCAAAATTATAGGTTATAAATACTAAAAACATCGTCCAGCAAAATACAATATAAAACCAAGAAGCACGTCCCTTCTCGATACCCTTATAAACCATACCCACTCCGACTAACCAATATCACTCCACAACAAATAATTATCGAACCAGCTATTCTTTGAAAATCTAATCCTTCCCTAAAGAAAAAAACACCTCCAAAAAGAACAAACACAAACCCTATTGAAATAAATGGGTATGCATAGCTGACGTCAACTTTTTTCAGGACAAAGATCCATATTAGCAAAGCAATCACTTGAAATATTACACCTACCATCAAATACATATTAAATAGTATTTCTTTTATCAAAAGAAATATATCAATTAACGATTGTATTTCAATTTCAGGTAGATTTCCTGCCCCCCTCTTCAGAAATAATTGAGCCGAAGATGAAAATAGAACACTCAGCAAGATGATCAAATTAAACACTATAAACCTTCTTCACATAATCCATTGCTTTTTTAATATCATCAACAGGAGATTCTGTTTTTTTCATCTCAACTATGATTTTCTTATCATAACCAACTGATTTTAAAGCCTTAAATACTTTCTTATGATTTATTTCACCCTCACATATTACATTCAAATCTTTTTGACTTATATGAAAATGAGTTATCATTGAATTATTTTTTAAAATAGACTCCTCGATTTCTTCTTCAGCCAAGTACATACCACCAGTATCAAAATGAGCCTTTAAGCCTTTGTGATTTACATACCTAATAAAATCGACGAGCTCGCTCGTAGTCACCAAAAAATCAGCCCCATAATATTCAGGGTTATTTTCAATACAAAAATTGCATCCATTTTGACTTGCATAGTCCGCTATTGGAGAAAAAAAATCTTCAGCCACCCTAAACGACTCAGCTTTATTCAACCCCCCTTTTATACGGTTTTTCGGCGAGCCGAACACCAAGTTTTTGGCATTTAAAATAGCAGCCATTTCAATTATTTTAAATAAATGTAACTTTAAGTTTTCTCTTTCTGAATTTTCACCAAAAATATTCCCTTTCGGACCGCCATACAGTAAGGCCTGCATAGAACACACATTGAAACCTTCATTATTCATTTTATTTTTATATCTCATAACTTCCCTGTCTTTGAAGCTTGCCAAATTTTTTACAATCTTTGCTGGTGCAACCTCGATATTTTGAATTTGATTATTTTTCAAATAATCTAATACCAGCTCTTCATTCACATCATCCCATGCTATGTTTGAGATACCTATTTCCATATCATACCTTCCTGCAACCATTCACATACTGTCTTAACTGTTCCAGAACCTGTTTTTTTGAATAGATATAGCCATTATCTAGCCCGTAGAAATTACAATATTTTGTTTTAAAATCATAATTAACTACTTTCATATCGAGTTTATTATCAAATCCATTTATACCGCAAATAGAAGCTACCTCTCTTACAGAAATTGGTTCAACAGCGAAGTTTATAAGCTTTATATTCTCCATTAATGCCACATTAATATCTCTCACCAATTTTGATAAATCATAAAATTGAAATTCATTTCTCGAGTCAATTTTATCGATCATATTGTTATTCAAAAAGTCAAAAATAATATTTTTTTTAAGCCCTTCTCCAAACAACCCAGGTAGTCTGACAACTGTAAAATCATCAAATATTTTTGAAATTTCTTTCTCAAATAACAGGCGATGCTTACCATATGGTTGACACTCCCCTATAACAATTTCCGAATCCTCATCTACACCTATAGGATTTGGATAAACATCAACGGTTGATATTAGAACAACTTTATTTGCCTTTACGGTAATTAAATCATCTATCAACTTCTGAATATCACTCCAGTCTTTTTTCGGCTCTTTATTTGCAACCCACTTAACTGCAGATACACCAGAAATATAAAGCTCATCAAATTTACAATTTCTAATTTTTCCAATATTCTTTGAGTTATAATAGTAATCAAATTTTTTTTCTTTTATAATATTACCACCAACAAAACCTGTATAACCAATTATTGCTTTCTTCATTTTTTCTCCATTGCCATGCTTTTTTGGAAGTTAAGTTAGAGGTTCTTTTAAAACGACTTAAGCCTTAGTAGCATTATGCGATTCATGCATATATAAACGAAGGCTTCTGAACTCCTTGCCAGGGAAAAATCATACCCCCCCCCCACCCTGCGAGGTCTTCTGACAGATATCCAGTGCTCATGGCGGTCTTTTTCTGCTTCCGCTTCAGACCAGCTTTAAAGGTTTTGGTATTAACATATTAACTGCCATATGTCGAAAACCAGTGAGCATTTCAGCTGCATTGCCTCTTCTGATTCGACAATCATCTTCTCTCATTGCAACATCCATTTTCCAATGGAGTTTATTCTCGATTGCCCAATGCTCTCTTGCAGCATGTGCAAACTTTTCTGCAGTTAATTCCGCAGAGGAAATATAATACCGGACACTGATGTCGTCAGTATTGAATACACCATCTTCCATTCTGGCAGACAAAATAATCCCGAGTGTTTTCATTCCTGTCCAATCAATAAAGCATTTCTGGAATTGCTTTGGGTTAATGGCAGCAACTACCCTGGCAATTGTATGATGGGAAGGTATGCCGTATTCAAATTCACCATATTTTTTTAACCAATCCAGTCGCTCATTGCCGAAGTCTTCAGTTTCTTCCCAGCCTTCGCAACCCGCAATGACTGCACAAATGACTAAGAGCAGAATATCAGCAAGTTTATGATCTACTTTCCATTGTTGACGTGCGTCATAAATAACAGATAGCCTATTCATTAAATCAAATGCATTAATTTCAAGAACATCCAAATCTTTTTTGTATAACCCACTTTCACCACCAAAATAACGTAATCATTTGATTTTGAAGCATATATTCTATTCGAATATATGGTTGGCACGATATTTAATCGTTTAAAATCAAAATGTTACCAAGGGGTGGTGAAGGTCGGGTATAAGACACTGGATGTATATTTTGCTCTGTAAGGGGATGTCATTATAGCCATTGAGCCCAATGGCTTCGGGGGCTTTCATGATTTTTCCCTAAACGACTACTGAACAACAACATACTTTTCCCGAATCACTTTCCGGAACTTCTCAGGCACCTGATCCCAAACAAAAAGATCGACCCGAAATGGCAGGTTACTCTCTTCCAGTGCTTCCCTGAGTTCAGCTATCGCAATTGCCTGTTACGGGCCGGAAAAGGCAACCATATCAAGATCCGATGCGAAATGGGCCTTGCCATTAACTCTTGAGGCATAAGCCCAGACTTCGATATCTGGCAAATGTTTTTTCAGCAATGCCTGTAGCAGTAACAGTTCATCGAGTGTGAGGTCAAGGTGTTCCGTGGGATGGTCGGTAGAGCGGTTCATCACCAGGATTCCTCGCTCATGATTTCGTATAAGGCAACCACATCCTTTATAAATACACCCATCAAATCGAGTGCAGCCTTTGTTTTTTCACCATCATAATCATGGGATGTACCAATGCGGCTATCCGCATAGATCATCCATTGGGTAACATCCGACGGCAGCAGTCGGTTTTCATTGGCAATACGGAACAATGGTTTCGGGCTATTGGGGACCTCGGGTAACCCCAGGCTGTTTTTCAAATAGCGCTTTAGCACTTTCCACATGCAGTCATAACAGGTTTCAAATCGCTGGATAACGGATTCCGCTACTGCCTCTTGCAACCAGTCGGGTAATGTGTCATCAAGTGTTTGCAGATGATGATATTGGGATTCCAGCAGAGTGAGTGACTGTTTAAACTTGTCGTAGTCGATCATTTTTAATTGGCCTTGCCACTTCTATTTTTAGTTCGCTGCCGGGACAACGCCACCGCTTCGCTCGGGCTTTCAGCGGAGTTCACCTTTATTGACAGCCATTACTGCTCGCCCTGGTACATCATTTCAATGAGATTGACGTGTACCCTCTCCGTTCATCCTGAGCGCCCTTCGGCTCGGCTCAGGATGCACGGACGAAGGGTGTTTGGCACGATCTATCATGGGCCGGAGTTTGCGCCCTTCGACAGGCTCAGGACGAACGGAGTGCAGAGGCATATGATAACAACAACCTGGTAAACTCATTGAAATCATGTACTAGGTAAAGCAGCCCCATAGCGCAAGGCAAAATCCCGAATATTACGATAGACCGTTAACAACTCGCTGACCAGCGGCAAGGCCCGGTTCAACGTCTCGGCATTCAGTTCACTGTCTTCCGGGTAGTCATGGGCAAAAGCGTTGCGCATCTCACGAAATAGAGGCCATTGGGCTGCATTATCAATCGCCCCTATTTTTTTTTCCAGCCGGTTGAGCTTGTCGATAAAGGTGTTCAACGCCCCCTGCTCTCCCACCAAATCCAGCACCTGAGGAAAGAGTTTTGCGCCCATGGCATCCTGTAATTTACTGAACCGGGTGGCAAATTGATCCATGTACGCCACTTCAGCCGGGGCAAGGTTTTCAAACGCTTTGGCACTCAATGGCAACAGGCTTTTCACTTCGGCCATCACCCATTCAAGGCGCAAGGCATGACGGTCACAAATCCAGAGGGTGCGCCCGATAACGTCTGCTATTTGTCGTTCGCTACCCATTCCTTTGCCCTGCTCGGTTGCCATTCAATTGAATCCCGGTATTTCTGGCTTCATGGTGAATCGCTTCCCGGGGTTTTCCTCGTCGGTAGATGACCAGGTCAATTTTCAGGAATTATACCGCAGACAGTACTTTCGTACCCGATCAGCAATATCCAGCAAAATGGGTGTAGCCTGCAACGTTTCAGGAAAAATAACCCTCAGCGCTTCCGGCTGGTATTCGTGGGCAATGCTGTTACGCAATTCCCGGATTTCGATAAACCGGTGGGCATCCTCAATCAGCCCTTTTTTTTCTGCACGGTTGATTCTGTCCCTGACGGTGCCGACATCTTCCAGGTCAATGGTGTCGATCAGGCGAAATATTTTTTGTAACAGAATATCGTTAAAGCGGGCAAATCGTGCGGTGAGTGATTCGAATTTTTCCAAGTCTTCCTGTTCCGGCATCTGGTCATTAGTCAGTAGTATGGCCTGACAGCGATCCAGAGACCATTTTAGCAGGGCTTCCATCTGGGCCATGGCCAACAGCTGCTGTTCTAATAACAGGATTCTGTCGGTATTTTTTTTCCCTGCCTGTTGCTTTTTGCCTGACTCGTTAGTCATAGCCGGATTCCCTCTGCCAGCGCGATACGGGTGAATGGATCAGTATCGTCTGCGGCAATCACCAGGTCAATTTTCTGCTCTCCGATAATCTCGTACAGCGCCAGCCGTATGCCCGTCCTGTCTTTCAAACCCAGTGTTTTTGACAGGATGAGCAGGTCAATATCCCCTCCTTTTGCCTGGTCATTCGCCCTTGAGCCAAACAACCATATTTGCGCCTGAGGGTCTGCCTGATATATCACCTTTCTAATGGCGTTTTGCTCTTCGTTCGTGAGTCTCAATATTGCTTAACCTATTTAGAAAGGCTGTGAAAAGCGCTGTAAAAAGACAATCCAGGTCTGTTGTCAATGTCGTTTAATCTTTAATCACTAACCAAGCCTGACCCCTTGCCTGGCAATTTCATGAATGGCCAGCGTTTCATGCCGGGTATCATGAATGAGGATATCCACTTTCAACTCACCCCAGCGGTCTTCAAATGCCAACCGGAAGTTAATTTTTCGTTCCAGGGTATTACCGATATTGTCTGCCTCAATATAAAGATCAATATCCCCCCCTTTTTTTGTATCATCAGCCCGGGAGCCAAACAGCCAGACGCGGGCATTTTCTGCTACATGTTTTCTTGCGAGTTCGACGATACTCTGTGCCATCGCCTCAGATATCCGCACGCTCTATCTCCGTTAGCTCTATTCCTTGCTGTTCACAGTAACGGTAGACATTCTCAGCCACCTTAAGCAGCAATGGCGTATTCTGCCATGCCATGTTTAACGCATTCACTCTTTCTGCCTCTGCTTCCGGATAGTCATGGGCAAACGCATTTCGGATCTCACGCCACTGACGCCATTGATCAGCAGAGTCCAGAATCCCTCGTTTTTCTATCCGGTTAAGAATATCTGCCATACTGACCGGCTCTTCATCCTCAGCCATCAGCAAAGTACGGAACACTTTACCACCAAGACAGTCCTGAAGATCACCATAGCGAACACGAAAAGCATCCAGCTTTTCCATCAGGTCTTCATCTGCGTTTTGCAAATCGTCCGCTGTCAGCGGTAAATCTGCCTTCAGCCTGACGACAGAAACAGACAACCGGGTAGCCGTGCGACAGGCCTGAAACCAGTTCTGCGTCAGCAATTTCAGGTATGAAGTATTCAGGGTCATCTCAGAATCCATTGATGCGGTTATAACTATTATTATTCAATAATACTGATATAACGATTCAAAGCCTCTTCCTGGGCGCTGGCCACTATGTCCATAAATCCCCCGTAGTCCTCTCGGGTAGGCGCTTTGTCCAGCGCCTCATAATAGGCCAGACGGTTTTCTTTGCGGATAATGACCGGTAAATAACCACTGCCCATCAAATCAAAGTTCATTAACAGCCGGGCGGATGGTACCATTTAACCAAATCATTTATCAGCTGTGGTAGGTGGTAATGGTCCGGGGGGGTGTGTTCTGCACCAGCAATAACAACATTCTGCTGCCGGTAGCGACCTGCATTGCCATCATCTATATTTTTCAGCACTAACTGGTGAATACTTAGCAGTAGAAAGAAAGGTTAGCAGCCGTTTTATAAGCTGCTCAATCTTATAAACCAACCGAAAAGTACGCTACCGCCCATCGGCTTAAGCATATGCCGAAACAGCTGCGCGGAAAACAACCAATCTACTCGAGCAAAAGTTGCATCAGCGTAAAAATTTTTATGTAGCTCCCTAACGTAATAATGCCTGTTTAAGGCCTTATTGTTTTATTAGCTTTACAAGAACGGGGATTCTACACGACAGCCACGAAGTAATCACGACCGGAAAAGCACTTATTCGTGATTTTTTTATGAGGTTCATGACCAAGGCACCGAATATCTTTGGATTGCCCATCTTCAGGCAAAACTACCGGTGGTTGCTCCTTCACTGTCAGCGCCAGAGCACCTGGTGTTTTTTATCTATTTCCTCACGAAAACTATCGGGAATACTTTGCCAGGCAAGTGCCTGGACAATAATGGGTATATTGGAGTCCCGCAGGGTTTCGAGAAACAGGCTCAACTGCTCATAGTCTGTCATCTTGCCTGATCCGGGGGAAAGTGCACAGCCAAATCCAGGTCACTGTTGTCATGATTGGTTCCCTTGACCCGGCTGCCGTAAGCCCAGATTTAAGTATCCGGGGCAAATATCTGTTCAGCAATAGTGCAGATTGCCTTGCGATCCTTATCCCTGAGGTCAATCATTGTATCTATTGTCATAAGTTTTCCTGAATTTGTCACCTCAAGCGTCACCATAAGTTCGAGTTTTGAGCCTATTCTCAGGGTCGACATTAAGCTCAGGAACTCCGGCCTCATGTATTGTGCCTATCACCCTTCGACAAGCTCAGGATGAACGGAGATCGAACTCAAAATGCCGAAATTATTTCGGGACAATTCCTTACCCCTCCCCTTTCCATGAGTTTCAGATGGAACCACGAAGGACACAAAGAGCACGAAGGGCAAGAAAATCTCTTCGTACTCTTCGTGACCTTCGTGGTTCAGTCTTTGACTTCCCGAGGAAGGTAGTAGGCGGAATGTCTACCGTAAGAGAGCCTATTATGGAACATAACGAACCAGTATACCCTCAAGCCCTAACTCTTTCTTGATGGTAACCTTTAGCTGCTGAAGTTCATCCGGCCTTACTTCCGGCCCTATGTAGACCCGATAAAAAACCTTGCCTGTCTCTGTAGAAATTTTCTTCTGAAAAGCACTATACCCTTTAGTCTTTAGCTGCTTTTCCAGGTTTCGGGCATTGTTTTTATCCGCAAAGGTTGCCAACTGGAGAGACCAGGCTTTCAGATGTCCTGATTCATCCACACCTGTGGCTTTTTCAGTACGATCACTTTCTGGCTCGAGCACAGTTTCAGTGGAGGAAGGCACCACTTCAACAACATCCGGGGGAATATCCAGCTGGTCGACAAATGCAGGCACTGGGGGGGATTCAAGCTTAGGGGCTGCCGGGGAAGGCCTGGAGGTGACCAGAGGATGAGTCTCCCCTCCCCTGAACAGTGCGGGCGCGAGAATGATCAATAAGGCCAGCAATACCACAGCACCTATTAGTCTTTGCTTAAGTCCCTCGCCCAAGATACGCTCCGTAATGATAGATAAACAGTATTCATCCCTGCAAAGATGGCGGGAAGTCAATTAAAGGTCAATGCCTGAAACTCATTGCATCTTAAGCGAATTCCAACCAAACCTACAACAATTAAGCGTGCAATACCGAAGGGACTTATCAGTATGACTGAACCATTATACGAAACTGATTTTTACAGCTGGACACAGCAACAGGCAGAACTCGTTCGCCAGGGCAGACTGGGAGAACTGGATTTGGACAATATCCTTGAGGAAATTGAAAGCATGGGCAGAAGCGAATACCGGCTGTTGAGTCACCGGCTGGATATTCTGCTCATGCATTTGCTGAAGTGGGCTTATCAACCTGATCACAGGAGCAGTAGCTGGCAGGGGTCTATCGAAGAGCAGCGATTTCGCATTCGGAAATTGATGAAAGAAAACCCTGGGCTAAAGCCAAAGATTAATGGTGCGATGGACGATGCCTATCCAGCGGCACGGATTTCTGCCTTTAAGGAAACCGGCATCAGCAAGGAGCATTTTCCAGACTCATGCCCATGGACCTACGAACAAATTATGAATGAACAATTCTGGCCTGATATTTGAGTAATTTGTGAGACTGCCCCGGGCTTGGTGAATGTGGAGCAGCCTGTTTTGACTCGATATTGTGTGCCTTTCGTGAAACCTTTATTGTCCATGGGGTTAGCTGCATTCCGTCGGGGACCGTGGAAGGCAAACTCAGCACACCATTTCAATGAACTTAAGACGTACAATCTCCGTTCACCCTGAGCGGAGTCGAAGGGTGATTGGCACAATCTTTGTCCAGGGCATGGTGTTTACGCCCTTCGACTCCGCTCAGGACGAACGGAGTTTGGAAGTCATTGATAGAGGGAGTCCATCAATTTCACTGAAATCGTGTACTCAGTGGCTGTTGGTCAAGGCAGCAGATACCGTCATAAATGATCCAGTAACCAGCACCCTATCTCCAGATGTTGAGCGTTCAAGTGCATGATGCAATGCTTCAGCAACCTGCTGATAGCGATTAACTGAATACCCTCGATCAACCAGCCTCTTTGCCAGCTCTTGTTCAGCCAGCGCCCTTGGAGACTCAAACTGAGCAACGTACCACTCATCAATATCGCCACTTAAGCAGTCAACAACCGCCATATAATCCTTATCTTTACACATGGCAATCACTGCTCGTGTCTTACCTTCTGCCGGAGACTCGTCCAGACGCTGCTTGAGCATTTCTGCTGCCTGAGGATTGTGGGCAACATCCAGCACCACATCGATAGACTCTCCTGATTCATTTTCCATCATCAGCTTCTGGAACCGTCCGGTAACCGATACCTGTGACAAACCTTCTCGAACAGCTTCAATAGCGATAGGCTTTGGCAAAAATTGCAGCGCTTGCAATGCCGTCGCGGCATTATCAATCACGACATTGGGAACAGGGAGGTTGTTCAGCTGTTGATTTTCACTACCTGACCAGTGCCACGTATTACCCGATCTTGCCAGGGTAAACGCCTCTCCTCTGCAATACAGGGGACTGCCAAGACGCTCAGCCATGTCGGTGATTGCCTGCGGCACGGGCTGATCACCAAAGATCGCAGGTTTACTGGCACGAAATATTCCTGACTTCTCTTTGGCAATCGCTTCAATGCTAAAGCCAAGGTATTCCTGATGGTCGAGCGCCACCGTAGTAATTACCGACACATCCGGGTCAATCGCATTGGTAGCATCCAGTCGTCCACCCAGGCCGACTTCCATCAATGCCACATCCACCTCCGCCCTTTTAAAGCAGTCAACGGCAGCCAGGGTGGCAAATTCAAAATAGGTTAGCCATGTCGTTTTTCGACTTTCATTTATCGTCTCAAAAGCATCACATAGCCAGTCATCACTGACCTGTTCGCCATTAATGCGAATTCTTTCGTTAAACTTGAGAAAATGAGGTGATGTAAATAGACCTACCCTGTAACCGGCAGCCAGCAAAACAGCTTCAAGAACGGCCAGCGTCGAGCCTTTGCCATTGGTGCCCCCCACGGTGATAATGAACGGCGCGGGTTTGAGCAAATCCAGCCTGTCACCCACCAGCCGAATCCGGTCCAGCCCAAAGTCGATGTCATGCTCCGGACGAGTTTCTTCCATCCAGGTTAACCACTGTGCAAGGCTTTTTTCTTTCTTTTCAAAAGAAGACAACGTCACATCTCCAGACGTATGCATTCCCATGCAAGCCCCTCAGGGCCTGCGTGGGAATGAGAGAGATAAAAGGTGGGATCAGGCAACTTCTTCTGCAGGATCAGCAAGCTCCACATCTGCATCCGGCCTGCCCTGCATTTTCCGGCAAAGCCTGGCGATAGTGGATCGCAAATCAGAACGGGAAACGATCATATCAATAGCACCGTGATCCAGCAGGAATTCACTGCGCTGGAAGCCTTCCGGCAGCTTTTCCCGGACGGTCTGTTCAATCACCCTGGGACCGGCAAAACCAATCAGGGCACCGGGCTCAGCCATGTTGATATCACCGAGCATGGCCAGACTGGCAGAAACACCGCCGTACACCGGGTCAGTCATCACAGAGATATAAGGAATACCCGCCTGGCGCATTCTTTCCAGGGCCGCACTGGTTTTCGCCATCTGCATCAGGGAAAACAGGGCTTCCTGCATTCGGGCACCGCCACTGGCTGAAAAACAGATCAGCGGCATCTTCTCTGCCAGGCATAACTCGGCAGCACGGGCAAACTTTTCCCCGACCACCGACCCCATGGAGCCGCCCATAAAAGAAAACTCAAAGGCAACGGCCGCGACCGGAATGTCCTCGACGGTACCCCGCATGGCCACCAGGGCATCTTTTTCGCCGGTCTGCTTTTGCGCCGTTGCCAGTCGGTCACGGTACTTTTTAGTGTCGCGAAACTTCAGCCGGTCATTGGGCTCAAGGTCGGCAAACAGCTCTGCCTTTCCTTCCTTGTCAAGAAAGTAATCCAGTCGCGTGCGGGCACTGATTCGCATATGATGCTGGCACTTGGGACAAACACCCAGGTTTCTATCCAGCTCGGGGCGATAGAGAAAGGCCTCACACTTCACACACTTGCGCCAAAGCCCTTCTGGCACACTGCTGCTTTTCTGCGCAATAGCAGCGCGTGATAACGATGGAATCAGTTTATCGACTAACCAGTTGCTCATTCATTCGTCCTGTCATCGTCCATAGCTGAGCGCATTTCGGCAATTCGGCTGGCAACGCGGTCAATGGAGGCCTGTCCCTCATTGCCATACTGAGCCAGCTCAGATACCAGCACACTGCCCGCAATAACACCGTCTGCCATTCGCCCGATGGCGGCAGCCGAGGCACCATCGCGGATACCAAAGCCAACACACACCGGAACGTCAGCAAAACGCCGGATGTGGTTGACCCGCTGTTCAACTTCTGCCGTATTCAGGGTTGCCGCACCGGTTACCCCTTTCAGGGATACATAATAGAGATAACCACTGGCAACCCGGCAGATCTTGGCAATTCGTTCATCGGATGTGGTCGGGGTAATCAGGTTGATCATGTCAATACCACGGTCATGCAGCATATCCAGTAAATCACCTGCGGCTTCCGGTGGCAGATCCACCATCAGCACACCATCAACACCCGCCTGACTGGCCAACTCAACAAACCGCTGGTAGCCCATGATCTCTAACGGATTGAGATAGCCCATCAGGACAATCGGTGTGTCATTATCCCTTTCCCGGAATTCAGAAACCATTGCAAAAACGTCATGCAATGTAACACCGTGTGATACCGCCCGCTCATGGGCCTGGGCAATCACCGGACCATCCGCCACCGGGTCCGAGAACGGAAAGCCCAGCTCAATCATATCCGCACCATGGTCCACCAGCTGGTGCATAACCTCGACGGTCTTGCCCGGAGGGTCACCGGCAAGAATGTAGGGTATCAGTGCTTTACGTTCACGCCCCTGCAAGGTTGCAAAGCGGGCTTTGATTCTGTTTATTTCACGACTCATGCTGTGCCCACCTTATACTTCGAGGCCATCAATAGCGGCAACGGTATGAATATCCTTATCACCACGGCCAGACAGGTTACAGATAATGATCTGGTCCTGGCTCATCGTGGGTGCCAGTTTATCAATCCAGGCCAGGGCATGGGCGCTTTCCAGCGCTGGCATAATGCCTTCCAGGCGGGTCAGCTTGCGAAAGGCCGCCAGGGCCTCTTCATCCGTTGCCGCCGGGTATTGTGCACGGCCGATATCTTTCAGGTAGCTATGTTCTGGCCCAACCCCCGGATAGTCCAATCCGGCCGATACAGAGTGGCTCTCAATAATCTGGCCATACTCATTGGTCATCAGATAGGTTCTTGCGCCCTGTAAAACGCCCGGACGACCGGAACTCATCCGGGCCGCATGCTTATCGGTATCAACACCGTGCCCTGCCGCTTCAACACCGTACAGCTTTACCTCTTTATCCTGAATAAATTCGTGGAACAGCCCCATGGCATTGGAACCACCACCCACACAGGCAACCAGGGCATCCGGCAGGCGGCCTTCTTTTTCCAGAATCTGCCGACGGGCTTCCCGGCCAATAATACTCTGCAGATTACGCACCATTTCAGGATAGGGTGAAGGGCCACAAACTGTGCCCAGCAGATAGAAGGTATCTTCAGGGCGTGCTACCCAATCCCTGAGCGCTTCATTAATCGCGTCTTTCAGCGTCTGGGAACCGGTTTCTACCGGTACTACGGTGGCCCCCAAAAGTTTCATGCGATAGACGTTCAATGCCTGACGTTTTACGTCCTTGGCACCCATATAAACGACACACTCCAACCCAAGACGGGCGGCCACCGTCGCCGAGGCAACACCGTGCTGACCGGCACCGGTTTCGGCAATAATCCGGGTTTTCCCCATATGTTTGGCCAGCAGCGCCTGACCAACCGCATGGTTGATTTTGTGGGCACCGGTATGATTGAGATCTTCACGCTTCAGGTAGATTTTTGCGCCACCCAGCGCCTGAGTCCATCGCTCAGCAAAATAGAGCGGTGAAGGACGGCCGACAAAGTCAGCCAGGTCACGATCAAAATCTTCCTGAAAGGTCTTGTCCTGCCAGAGCTCACGCCAGGTGCGATCAAGGTCTTCCAGCGCACCCATCAGGGTTTCAGCCACGAAACGTCCACCGTAACGGCCAAAATGCCCCATTAAATCCGGTTGATCGTACTTGTGTTCTTCAGAAGAAAGAACGGGGGACTCAAAAATTTCCTGATCGACCATCATCTTCCTGCCGCCTTGATAAAGGCTTTGATTTTATCGTGATCCTTAATGCCAGGCTGACTCTCTACGCCACTGCTGACATCAACTCCATAGGGTCGAACCCTGTTCACTGCCTGAGCGATATTATCAGGACTCAGACCTCCGGCCAGCACCATCGGTTTATTCAGCTCATGGGGTATCAAATCCCAGTCAAAAGACTCACCGGTGCCACCCACCTCCCCTGGCTTATAACTGTCCAGCAGGTAGCCACAGGCACTGGTATAGGGAGCCACCATGTCGGCCACGGCAATATCCGGATGAACACGGAAGGCCTTCATATAACGTACCCCCCAGCGGGCGCACTGGATTTCCGGTTCATTGCCATGAAATTGCAGAAGTGAAAGAGGAACCGCGTCCAGAACCGATTGAATCAGCTCATCGGAGGCATCGACAAACAGCCCAACCACCGAGACAAACGGCGGCAGAGCCCGGACAATCTCCACGGCCTGCTCAACCGTAACACAGCGACGGCTTTTCCGGTAAAACACCAGACCGATGGCATCCGCCCCGCTATCAGCAGCGATCAAACCATCATCAACACGGGTAATTCCGCAGATTTTTATACGAGGAGATACTTCCATTTCCCGGTGTTCTCTTTCCCACGCCCTGTGTCGGGAGATTACCCGGGACACAGAGCCAACCACAGGGTAAGGGTTTGAAGGTGCTTTCACACTGTCAATCCGAAGATCAATGCGAAAGAATAGGCAACCCCTGAGCGATCAATGATCTTATCAGAACATTTCGGTGATTACTGCACCTGGCAAATCATTTCAACGATTTTAATGAGCACAATCTCCGTTCACCCTGAGCGGAGTCGAAGGGTGATTGGCACCGTCTTTACGGTTGGTTCACAGTCCACCCCCTTCGACAGCCTCAGAATGAACGTGGTTCTGCAGCTCAGTAAGTTCTCCGCTACAGGACGAACAGAGTTTTCAGCGCAATAGAGAGGAACCCATCCATTGCACGGAAAACGTATGCCAGCTCCGGAAAAACCGCCGATTTAAAGCGGAATTAATGGCGCAATAAAGTGCGGGTTCGATTCACTGGCCGGCAACCCAAACACCTTATCGTATCCCGCATCGACAAAATAAAGCCCACAGGGCGAAGCGGTTACCCCACCCTGGGCACGATCCCGGGCATCCAGCACCTCTTTTGCCCAGCCAGGCTCACGCTTGCCGCAACCCACCGCCATCAACACCCCGGCAAAATTACGAATCATATGATGCAAAAACGCATTGGCCTGCACATCAATAACAATCAGTGGTCCGTGGCGGGAAATATCCAGCCGGGTCACATTTCTGACCGGGTTCTTTGCCTGACACTGAATCGCACGGTAAGAGGTAAAATCATGTTCGCCTACCAGGCACCCTGCTGCTGCCTTCATGCGCTCAACATCCAATGGCCGATAGTTCCAGGTCACCCCTTTGGAGAGGTGTGCTGGCCGAATGGGATGGTTATAAATCACGTAACGATAACGTCGCCACAGGGCAGAAAAGCGGGCATGAAAATCATCAGAAACCGGCTTCACCCAGTTTACGGCCACGTCATCCGGCAAATTGGCATTAGCGCCATAAGCCCAGCCCCGCTCGGTACGAACGGCATCCGTATCAAAATGAATAATCTGGTTACAGCCATGAACCCGGGCATCGGTTCTTCCTGCACAGACAACGGCAACAGGATGGTTTGCCACTTTTGACAGCGCAGCTTCTACAGCAGCCTGCACAGTGGGCAAACCGGTCTTGAGAACCTGCCAACCAAAAAAACGGGAGCCATCGTATTGAACACTGGCAGCATAACGGGGCATGAAAGAAAAACACCTATAGAAAATAGCCAAAGGCAGAATTTAAGCAGGAGTGCGCGGGTAGATTACCACCAGGAGATGTTCCCGGGTTAGTGCAGCCAAGCTCTGAAATACATAAATAAACACCTCGTTGCCACAACCTCTCCGGACTCATTCCCATGGTCCCGAGGTTGTCGCAAAACCGGTTCTACAGGATGGAATCGTAACAGATTCACCACCCGCTGCTGAAGCACTCTTATCCTTTGCTTCTGTCTGGTGATCTCTGCTGTATAATCCTTTCAGTTGCACCAATTGACTCAGTCGAGATTATTCTTGGTCTGTTCGTCAGGGCTCCCGCCCACAGTGGTTGTCAAACCAAGGCGTTCTGCAGCCATTCCGGCACCGGAAAAGGCTGCTTTTGCTGTATAGTCCAGCGCTTTTCCCACCAGGTACCCGACACCTCCACCAACCACGACGGAGCCTGTGCCAGACAGGATTCGGTTCAAAGCATCAGGATGATTCGCACGTATGGCCGCATGTTTTTCTGGTGGCCCCAGTAGCATTAATGGACTTGTGATGGCACTACTGCAACCCAGACCACAGAGCGCCCCTGCGTAGGTACACGCCTGGACAATATGAGAATCCTGCTGAATGAATGGAGTGATACCAAGGTGATTCATATACGTGGATACGGTATCACGAATTTTCACAGAAGCATGCCAGAAGGCGGTACAACCGTGATAGACCCCTTTCCCGATGAGGTTTCCCGCAAAGCCATAAGCGCCCGCATATAAGGCGCGATTCAGAAAATTGTCATCGACCGCGAAGCGGGCTGTATGAAAGCCAAAAGCCAGCCCTGTCATGGTACCAGCCAAAGCCAGAGAATCCTTCATTACTGAGGCAGGAACAATAATGTTGTTCGTTGAGCCTGTACCAGAGTTGATATCCATTGTTAAGTCCCTCTCAGATATAAGAACGTGACGTTTTACGGAAGGCGACCATGTAGATACTCAAGCCAGGAAAAAGTTCCTGCTGGCAGGTTTTGACGGGTTGTCGTGCCTCCGCACTCCGTTCGTCCTGAGCCTGTCGAAGGGCGGAAACTCCGGACTCTGATAGATCGCGCTAAGCACCCTTCGACTCCGCTCAGGGTGAACGGAGATGGTACACATCAAACTCATTGAAACCATGAACTAGAGGGCTTTGTGCACAAACAGGTGGCTGTCTACCTGTTCAGCGACCAGTGGCTATCGATCTAAGACATTCAGCCGCTATTCTGACACCGGAAAAGGCGGCTTTTGCCGTATAGTCCAGCGTTTTTCCCACCAGATATCCGACACCGGCACCGAGCATTACCGAGCCTGGGCCAGACTTGATTCGGTCCATAACATCAGGAGGAGGCCAGCAAGGAGGAGGCTCATAATTGCGGCCCCAGTGCCCACGTCTTTCAATTTCTATTGCCTCTTCTGACAGAATCAGTAATGGAGCTTCGAGGGCACTACTGCAACACAGGCCATACCACGCTCCTGCGCAGGTAAATGCCTGGACAATATGAGAATCCTGACTGAAGGGGGTAAAACCAAGGTTATTCATACACGTGGATACGGTAGCACGAATAACCTCAGAGCCTTTCCAGAAGGCGGCACAACCGTGATAGGCATTTTGTGCAATAAGGTATCCAGCAGTGCCACAACCGCCCAAATATGCGCGATGAGTCAGCACATTGTCGTCGTCCGAGGACATAGATACAAAAGAGCCAAAAGCAAGCCCTGACAGGGTACCTGCCACAGACAAAGTATCCTTGATTACAGAGGTAGAAATAACAAAGTCGGTTGTCGAACCTGCACCTGAATTGGTATTCACAGTTGAGCCGCTATCCCGGGCAATATGAGAATCCTGACTGGTGGGGGTAACATCAGGGTTATTGATATGTGTGGATACTGTATCAGGAATTTCCACAGCTCGTTGCCAGAAGGCGGCACAACTGTGATAGGCAGTTTTGGCGATGAGGTGCCCCGCAACGCTGCAAGCGCCCATATATAAGGCGCGATTCCGAAAACTGTCGTCGTTCGGGAGGCGGGTTACAAGAAAGCCGAAAGCAAGCCCTGACAGGGTACCTGCCAAGGTCAGGGCATCCTTCGCTACAGAGGAAGAAATAACAACATTGGTCGTCGAACCTGCGCCTGAGTCGATATTCATAGTTAAGCCGCTATCGATGGAAGAATCTAACGTTTAACGTGAGGTAACCCTGTAGATGCCCAAGCCAGCAAAAAGTTCCTGCTGGCAGGTAATGAGGGAATTTTCGGCACATTCACGACCACACCCGTGCCGTTCAGACATTACGGGGGTTGGTACGCAACACGTGGCTGTGTTTGCAAAATGGAAATTTTTATTCTCGGCCAGCTTCCTGGAAATGAGTTTCTGTTTCAGTTCCATCAGGTGATCTTTGCCGTACCATTTCTGCGGAACGGCTCAGCAGGATTTCTTCAGCAGACTCTGAATGCTGATGGATTCTCCCTGAGCTACCCGAGGCAACCTCAGGGCTCTCGCTCACAGTGGTTTTCAATCCAAGACGATCAGCAGCCATTTTGGCACCGGAAATGGCTGCCTTTGCGGTAAGGTCCAGCCCTTTCCCCAATAGATATCCAACACCCCCACCTAACATGGCCGAGCTTGTGCCAGCCATCAGAACCCGGGCAGCGTAAAAGGTGTTGTCAATGTAAGGATCAGGAGGTGCTGACGGATCGACAAGGTTCCGGGCTGGTCGCTGCCGCAAGGGGCTGTACCTCAAGCCTAAGTAAGCTCCTGCGTAGGTTGATGCTTTGACAATGTGAGATTCCTCATTGAAAGGGGTAATGGGCAGATTAGTCATAAGCGTGGTTACGGAATCATGTACAGCCACAGCTGAGTTCCAGAGGGCGGCAACACCGTGATGGACACTTTCAGCTAACAGGTATCCCGTGGCGCCAACAACGCCAGCAAGACAGGCGCGATTCAGATAGTTGTCGCCAGCATAAGTAGAGACACCATAGCCCAAAAAAAACGATAGAGTGGTAACTCCCGTAACCACAATATCAGCGAATTCAGAAGTGTTATTCACGCCATTGGCATTGGCATTGGTGCCAGCACCTGGGTTGACATTCATTGTTGAGCATATCCTTGATTAAAAAATGGGTATTTAACGTAATTTAACCACTTGGATGTTCAAGCCAGAAAAAAGTTCCTGTAGACAGGTAATAAAAAGGCCTTTTCAGCACCAGCGGTAAAGACCAGGAGCGAATCAGCCAATTCGCCCCTGGTAAAAACGAAACCCGGTTCAATCAAGTGCCAATCACCCCGCCATCATCTTTGGTAATCAGCACAGTACTCGACCGGGGCCGTGTAATTCCATCACTGGCCGGAAAGCTGATGGCCGGATGCTGGATATTAACCCACATGGCTTTGCCATCAGGCGTGGTGGTCACACCAGTGATTTCACACCCTCTCGGGCCAGTCAGAAAGCGTTTCACTTCTGCGGTGACCGGATCGCAGCAGAGCATCTGATTGGTGCCCATATTGCTGTTGCGTTCCTCATCGTCACCGTAATCGGTCTGAATCCAGAGGCGGCCCTGATAGTCAAACCAGATACCATCCGGCGAAGAGAAAATATCACCCTTGATATCTCCCACGAAGTGTTCAGGTACCGGGCTGCCATCCGCCAGTGTCGCGCCAGGGCGGTCACCGGCCAGCAGGAACATCTCCCAGTTGAAATGGGTGGCCGTGGGATCAGCGTTTGCCTCGGTAAAACGAACAATCTGACCATGGCGGTTATCTTCCCGGGGATTGGCGGCATTGGTATGCTGATCCTCTTTTTGGCCCCGGTGCTTATTATTGGTCAGCGTGACATAGACTTCCCGGGTCTGCGGATGCACGGCAACCCATTCCGGGCGGTCCATGGTTGTGGCCCCCAGAATATCCGCAGCACGACGGGCGTGTACCAGCACATCGGCCTGACTGGTAAAACCATTGCGACGGGTCAGGCCGTTGTGGCCAAACACCAGTGGCCGCCACTCACCACGGCCATCATCATGGAACACCGCCACATAAAGAGTGCCATGATCCAGAATATCCCGGTTGGCCGCTGGATTACCGGGTTTATAGGCCTGATCCGGCACAAACTTATACACGTATTCGCCGCGGGTATCGTCGCCAAAATAGAATGCCATACGACCATCATCACCCAGCGAAAGTGTTGAACACTCTCTGACCAGTCGTCCCATGGAGGTGCGCTTTTTCGGGGTGCTGTCCGGTGAAAAAGGGTCAATTTCCACTACCCAGCCAAAACGGTTGGGTTCGTTAACATAACCGCCATGAGGGGCATGGTGATCAGGTGTCGCATTAAAACGGGGTTCTACTGACTCCCAGGCATAGTATTTACTGTTCTTGTCCTGGGCCACACCATACCGCTGGTGGGCTGGGCGTTGCTGATAATCTTCAGCATCACGGTTAACAAAGTAGTTCTTCCAGTTCTCTTCACAGGTGAGATAAGTCCCCCAGGGTGTTACGCCCATGGCGCAGTTATTCAAAGTGCCCAGCACCTCAAGACCAGCAGGGTCTGCCACGGTTTTCAGAAAATCAGTACCGGCCACTTCACCGGTCAGATCCATGGGGGTAAACCCGGTGATCCTGCGGTTATAGCGGGAATCCTTGACTTGCTGCCAGTGACCATCGGACTGCTTGCGAACTTCGATAATACTGACACCGTGGGCCGCCATCTCCTTCTTCACTTCATGCGCCGGGCGCTGTTTAAATCCCTGCGGGTTTTCAGTGATGGTCAGACCGTTGGGGTGAAGCGTAGGATTAATGTACTCATGATTCATGACCAGCAGGCCATGGTCGTCCGGCTGGTCCGCAAATGGGAAGAACCAGATCCCATCGTGATTCTGGCCTGCCTGCTTCATCTGCTCCCGCCAGCTGTTGCTGCCATCTGGCCGCCAGGGTCTGGCACCTTTCTCTACCGGGTCACCCCATGAAAAAAAGACGCTGGCCGTATAGCCTTCAGGCACATTGATGGCATCGAACATGGGGTCCTGCTCAATGGGAATGGGCTTGAATCCGATGTCCGCCCGCCGCAGGTTTCCAACAGTACTGCCACCCAGAGCATTATGACTCTGCCCGGTCGTGCCCATACAGCCAGCCAGAAAGCCTGCCATGGCCAGACCCAGGCCACCTTTCATAAAGTTCCGCCGACTTTTTTCTACCACGTCATCCAGGGTACTGTTGCCAGAGAAGTTATCTGGCTGATCATCCAGCGACTCCAGCTGTTCATGAAAATCACGATGGTTCTGTAACTTTGAAGATCCGGCTTCCATGATTATCCCTCATCGTTAAGTAAACACACTGTTATTGAAAGAATGATTTGCTGAGAGATTAGGCGATGACTGTTACAGATTTATTGCTATCAAGTTTCAATTAGATGAAAAAAGCTCTGCAAGAAAACGGAGCAAATTGTGGAGAGAAAGTCAGCCGAAACGGTTGCTACCTATCCGGGAAAGACAGATAGCATCAGGCTATTTCAGGAAGGTACTACTTCAAATTTTATCTCAGCATCTTTTTCCAGCCGCTCAATAAGCCGATCACCAAATAACGTGGATGTTGTCCAGAAACCGCCCTCCCTCCCGCTCTTCTGCTGCTTATCGTGGAAGTCCAGGGCCAATCCTGCAGCCACCTGCCCCAGCATTCTGGCGGTAGAGCCATACCCCGGATCGCCCTGGCCAACAACACGGGTGCGAATTTCCTGGCCATCTGCTGTTTTGCCCAGAAAGCGAATATCATAAAACCCGGTTTTCTGGGCTTCGGGAGAAGGTCCCTCACCCGGTTTGGGCAACACAAATCGCTCCATAAACCAGCGGGTTGGCTTAATCACCATGGACAGCATAAACAGACCCAGTCCGCCAACCAGGGCGGAAGACTGTAAACGACCTTTAAAACCAGCCCCCATCAGCATGGCTTCGCTGTACCTGAAATCCCTGCCATAAGGAAATTCAGCCAATGCATTGGAACGAAGGACCACCCGGGAATTAATGCCAGCCATAATGAAAGGTGCCAGCCACGCCCCAAAGCCGGAATCATACGTCGGTGTTTTAACAACTTCCTGTCTGGCCTTCAAGCTTTCATTGTCAGGGCAGAGCAGATAAGGGTTGGCCAACTGTCGGCGTAATGCCGGGTTGTTTGCCGCCTCACGGGTGAGGTTAGTTATACTGGCCAGCGTGCCACCGGATATACCACCTCTGGCGGCTTTCACCCGCATGCTGATATCTGAACAGAATGAACCCAAAACTTCCCTGGCTTTTTTCTGGGTAAAGTACACGCCCAAATCAGAAGGTATTGAGTCAAAGCCACTGCAATGAACAATGCGTGCACCGCTGTTGCGTGCCGTTTCCTCATACCGGTCCAACATCTGTCGGATCCATTGCACCTCTCCGGTCAGGTCGCAATAATCAGTACCACTTTCTGCACAAGTCTTGACCAGTGATTCGCCGTAAAGTGCATAAGGTCCCACTGTCGAAACAATGACCCGGGTTTGCTGGCACAATGCTTTCAATGAAGTCTCATCAGCAGCGTCAGCCAGCAGCACAGGTAGCTCAGGCTGTTGTAAGTTCTGCTTTAATTGAGCCAGTTTCGCTTGAGAGCGCCCTGCTATCGCCCAGTTAAGGCGTTCCTGGTCATTGTCGTTAAATCTATCAACCAGGTACTGGCAAAGTAGTTGTCCAACGAAGCTGGTCGCCCCGAATACAATCACATCAAATTGATTATTCATAAACTCAGGAGATCTCTGTACTTTGTCGTTTTTATAAGAGACATACAGCCTACAGAATTGAGTATAAAAATGGAAAAGATAAAAGAGATATAGTCAAGGACCATCCACTCGATAACGCCGGACAGATTATCATTTTGAACTTATGAGCCATGAATGGGTCTCTTTATGATCATTTAAATCAAACTAAAATAGTTGGTTGACTTTATGAATCCAGGTTTTCCTCACGAGACAAGCAGTATTTATTACCCGACAAGCTCCGCACCAAAGCAAACAGCTTATGGTCAATCTGCTACCAATGGCCCAGATCCAAACGGAGCCGTTCAACATGAACGGATTAAAATCACCAGAACCATTCGAACAGAAGGCCTGAAGCCCGATCTGCATTGCTTTCATTCAAAACAACCTTCAAGCAACCCCTTACAACCCGGTAGAGTTAGAGCTGACTATGCACACCAGCCATATTTTAATCAGCAGCCCCTGAACTACCCGGCAACCAACCACTACAGTAACACCTCCATGACCTCAGCCAGCCAGCCCATACCAGCCCATCAGATTACTCGCTCTGACAGCCATCTGGACAAGGTACAATGTAACCAGGTGCTGGCAAAACCCACAACAGATCTACAAACACAAAACGAAATTACTGACCTCCTGAGTGAGATTTGTGACCAAGCATCCGTTCCACCACAAAATCAAATGGGCAAGACCGGCTCATCCTTTACGACATACCAGCCTGCGAACATTTATGCCAGTCATTCTATTTATCCGGGCACGCGGTTTTCAGACACGAAAGAGTCAGCCTTCTGGCACTTTTCGCAGGGCAATCAAGCCTTTCATACTTCGTATCCTGGATTCAGAGCAGGCGAAAATGCCAGTATCATGGGCTACGGACAGCAGCCCCTCACACCAACAATCGCACAATCAGAAAACTTTATACCAAGCCCTCTCCTTTCATCACCAAGAAAGCGTCTGCAAAATCAGGACTTGAGTCATCAGGCAAAATTAGGTGCGTTTACTCCCACAAAACCTTATCTCAACACCACGGCTTACAACAGCAATTCAACCACAAAATCAAATGGTGCCAATTACCAAAACTTATTTACTGCGAACCAAATGAACCATTGGATGTACTCAAACGAACTGCAATGTTTTGCAAATACCCAGCCTGCTTACTCAGCGGCCAGTAGTGATTATTTCCAGCAGCAAATGGCTCAGACCGCAGCCTACAAAAGCTATATGACGCAAAACCTCCCAACACCACATGTACAAAATCTTGCCGCCAGACCTTTACCTCCCGGGCAGTCAACAAGGCCTGAGCACTCGGCAAACAGTTATCCTGTTCCGGTTTCGGTTTCGTCACGTTCCGCTGATCAACCAGGCTCATCATCCCTGATTGCTCCCGCGGACAAATCAGCACCACAAGATTCCAATACTTTGCAACAAAGCACGGATTACCCTGATACCCAGACCAAAAATACCAGTAAAGAAACACACACCCCCCCGTCACCGGAAAGTAAAGCATCTGATGACAGTAGCAATGAGGTTGATTTTAATTGGCAAGCTCCTGAGTTTCAGAGGGAGTCTGACGAGATTGTGTCATTAATCCACGGGACCGAAAATCTATTGGGTATACAAAAACTGGATTTGCCCTGGATTACCACCGCACAGGCATTAATTATTGCCGCAGATGCCATTGACGGCAACATAACCGAAGCCACGATGCATATATTGCGATTAGGCCTTTTAATGGACCAGCCAAATGAGCCAGACAATCCACTTGAGGATGTCAACCCGGAGATGGCCAAGCTAGTCAATGACTGGTATGAGCAAAGCGAAGAAGACAAAATAGAATCTGAATACTTTGAATTGCTGAATGCCATTAATCGATATAGACGAACGAAAGGTGAACCAGCATTGCAGGAAAGCACTTCTTGTAGCAGCGTTCTTGAAATAGCTAATGAAATATTACAGTCTGAAAGGAACGCAATGAGTAGTGATTCTTTACCACCAAAGCGTGACAGAGCCTTCCTGCCTGAATACATCCAAACTGCCTTAAAATACATTCAAGGTGATAAGGAGTAGAAAAAGTTTTTGAAAACAAAAGAAGGAAATATGGCGGTGAGGGAGGGATTCGAACCCTCGATACGGCTACAAACCGTATACTCCCTTAGCAGGGGAGCGCCTTCAGCCTCTCGGCCACCTCACCGGGAACGATGGCTATGTTACCCTGAGCGCCTTGAAAAGCAAGTTTTTTTTAACCAGGGAATTTTTTAGCCATCTTCCAAAGCCTCAGGTATGTGCTGTTTCCTGCCCCGAAGTTGCAGGAATCTTACAGACTAAAACAGTACTGAAATTTGAATCAGCATCACGATCTTTTTGCTCATTGAAGCAGTAGATAAATAAATGATCACCGTCGGGGCTAAACTTGACCATTCCAACGCGATGATCCAGTACTATCTTGTCTTTTTCAACCCATTTGCCGTCAGCATCAATACCCCAAAGCTGCACAAGGCCTGGCTGGCGCTGGTCGTTACTGTCTAGTTTGTTGCCGTAGGTCAGAAAATGATTTTCCGGACCATTAAAACGCACTCCTTCGATCCCGTAGACACCAAGATTCGAGGTCGAGTTCGTCTGCGCCAGCTTGATCCACTCACCATTCGTTTCACGCCCGAGAATACTGGCGGTGCCCAAACTAGTGCTATAGGCAAGGTTCCCTGAATGGGAAAACTGGGCATCAAGAATATGATCTGAATGTTTAACCACCAGTTGTTTATGCAGATTTCCCTGACTGTCCAGGCCCTGAATTTTGAGATTCCCTCTAAGATCAAGGGTCAGTACACTGTCCTCCTGAGCGTTGAAGGCAGCATGGGAAATCCCCATCTGATAATTACCTGCCCTTGCTTTCTCAACAAGATTACCCGCCCCATCATCACCCCAAATGCAGGCAAATTCCGAATCAAAGCCATAGCTCAACATCAGGTCCTCTGAGGGGCTGAAGATGATGTCGCTACTGCCTGGGTGCTCTAGGGTTTGAGCTTTACCCGGCCTGCGGCAGTCGAGGACTTTATAGATGACATTGGTCGGTCTGCAGATGATTTCGCTGCCGCTGCCCTCTGGTTTATAAAGACTTGCCCGTAACATACGCCCGGAGGGACTGAATCGTGCATAGGCACAATTCTGCATTTCAGTTTGTACTACCCAGGCACCGTCATCATTGTAGCCAGAAATCAAGGCGTTACGATCTTTATCAACAGTCAACGTGTGTTGGCCGGAGGCATTAATGGACGCATAATCTACGCTTCCCTCATGCTCGTTGAGGTGATTTAACCTACCTTCAGGATGAATGATTTCCCCAATCTGCAACCAATTGCCATCAGCATCGCATCCCACAAAGACTTCCTCGTTACCCTCGGTCAAGATCAGGGCATGCCGCTCATCATCACTGAACTGGACGCTTAAAATCTTGCTGTTACACTCAATGGTCTTTATTTTCTCCAGACACTTGTTCTGATCATCACAGTTCCAAAAGGTCGCTGTTCTGTCCTCGCACGTCAGTATACAATTGCTCCTGGCCCCGAAGCATATTTGAACAGAATCCTTCATCGGCCAGTGACGGATCTCTTTATTCTGGGTCAGAGGGGTCCAACGGCCATTGATATCCTCCCCCCATACGCTGATTTTACCGGTTTGAACATCCCTGGTTATGATCTTGTCCTGCAAAGGGCTGCAGTCTGGCATCTCTTTAGGGCTTTCTTCATTTCCGGGGGTGCGATCAAACGCCACCTCATCCTGGCCAGGATCAATATCTTTACTCTTACTCACCAGGACACTGCCATCGTGGTTGTCTCTCAGGATTGTGAGCCCCCCCGACTCGTTGTCGTAACGCAAGACAGCGTTAGGAGCCAGGGAATGCCATTTGTGTTCATCCAGCCATTTGCCATCCGTACCCGGTCGCCAGATGCCAAGGCGATAATCGTCCCTGGAGCAGCCATGGATAACCAGGCCTTGATCCTCTGGGCTGAAACTGGCATCAAAAACACCGTAATTAAAGCTGAACTGAGCTGTTAATCGCAGGTAATCTCTCTGGCAGTGGAAGATATCTTCCACCATTGGGTCAATTGTGTCCGGCTGCCTGTTATTGACAGCAACATCCGGTAACTGTCCATGCTGTTGCATTGCACCGGACAAACCATCTTTTGATGACTGCTGCATCATGGAAACAGGCAGCTCGGCAATCTTGCGTTGATCGGTAGTAGTGGTGATACCCGGTTCAGGTGGTAGATCTGGTGTCAACTGTTTCAGCGATGGTGTCTGATCCGATGCAGGGACTTTCTCGATGCATTTATTAAAGGCCTCCGCTGCCCCATGCAGTTTTTTCAGATCATCAAGTGTCTGAAGCCCACCGGCTTCTGATCTGGCCGCTGGCACACTGATTGCTGTTGTTGGATGCATGATAAATAACTCCGGTCGTATTGACAAAAAGGGGACTAATCAATGAGGCGATGAGTCAGAAACACCCTTTTTTTTGACTGTCTGACCATTCAGCTTCTGAACTGTAGATCAGCGCATTTGACAAAAGTTCCTGCTTTAAGAGATTTTTTTAATTCAGGGTCATGATACCAATCATGCCGTCTGGGAGGCTGACCGAGAATAGCGCCCGTCTAGGCGACTAGGCGACCCCGTAGCGAGGATGGCAGAAAATTGAGGATAAAAAGTCGGAAATTTTTAGTGAATAGTGGTTCTATTTGCTAAAAATTTCCGACTTTTTAGACCAATTTGCTGCCACCGCACGACTGCATGGATGCAGGAGCTAGAACAACGCAGGAGCAGTTGCCGCGTAGGGCAGTCTATTCTCGGCCAGCCTCCTAACCCGGATATTTCATAAACTGCCCCGAATCTCGCGCAGGACTTTGTCGCTCTAAGGGATTTTGTGAGGGAGCACCGTACCGGGGAGTACGGTCGACTGAGCAAAACTCCCTTAGAGCGGCAAAGGACAAGCGAGATCGGGAGCACGTTTATGAAATATCCGGGCTAAGTCCCGTGATGAGCAGAATAGCCCCTTAAGACATCGCGTTGCGAACAATCATTCGATACCATTTGACCAAATACAGATACAAAAAAGCCTGACAAACTTTCAGGCTTTTTTGAAACTGTCTGCCGGGATTAACAAGGTTCCCTTAATCAAATCAGAGATATAAACGACAGTTTAATAGTTATCAGTAAGACTCGTAAGATTCAGACTCGTATCCGGACTCGTAACCTTCATCTTCTTCATAAGAGCGACCAGTTCCTCCTTTCTTGTGCTCTTTTTCTTTTTGAATTCTCTGGTAAATTTCTTCCCGATGAACTGCAACCTCTTTTGGTGCGTTAACACCGATACGAACCTGGTTACCTTTAACACCCAGAACAGTGACAGTGACCTCGTCCCCTACCATCAGTGTCTCTCCTACGCGGCGAGTCAGAATCAGCATTTCAATCTCCTTATTTACATCTCTGTTAAGTCAACAACCGTCAATTCTGAGCACGCTGGTGCATTGGTTAGAAGCTGATGATATCACCCAGAATGATCGCGTGAAATTACACGACACCAACCCCAGTACAGACATTATTTCACCTTAAAATTGCCTGACCTTTAAACTGCTTTAGTACTCAGTTCAAAGTAATGAAGTATATGTCAGCTCAACCGTTCATGCTTAAGAATTATTCAGCAAACCCAGTCTAGTCACCAAGTTCAGGATTTCCATTCGTATTTCTACCTGCCGGAAATGGTTTTTGGGCTTGATAACTCTACGCGCTTTACTTTTGACTGCTTTTGAATACCTGTTGCTCTTTCCACCCTTGCAATTTCAGGTGGGTTTGGAGCAGAAGAGCCCCCTTACGAGGCTCACGATTTTATTTATATTGACGTTTTAGACCCCATTATCTTCCATTGGTTCCCTGTCCAGCTGAAAAGCCGAGTGGAGCGCCCGAACAGCGAGCTCCAGGTATTTCTCTGCAATGATAACGGAAACCTTGATTTCGGACGTTGAGATGATCTGGATGTTAATCCCTTCAGCCGCCAGCGCTTCAAACATCTTGGTGGCTACCCCCGCATGGGAGCGCATGCCAACGCCGACAATGGAAACCTTGGCGATTTTCATATCACCGTGGTATTCAAGGGCTTCAAGCTCTTTAACAATCTGCTCAACCACCACTTTTGCCCGCTCATAATCATTACGATGAACGGTAAAGGTGAAATCGGTGGTTTTGTCCTCAGCCGTATTCTGGACAATCATATCCACTTCAATATTGGCCCGGCTGACCGGCCCCAGAATCCGGGATGCCACACCGGGAATATCGGGCACGCCCTTAATGGTCAGCTTGGCTTCATCTCGGTTGAATGCGATGCCGGAAACTACCGGTGATTCCATGGCGATACCCTCATCCAGTGTAATCAGTGTTCCAGGGCCATCCTGGAAGGTGTGCAGAACTCTCAGGTTAACATTGTATTTGCCAGCAAACTCGACAGCCCTGATCTGCAGGACCTTGGAGCCCAGACTGGCCATTTCCAGCATTTCTTCAAAGGTGATCTTGTCCAGCCGACGGGCTCCCTCAACCACTCGCGGGTCAGTGGTGTAAACACCATCGACATCCGTGTATATCTGGCATTCATCAGCCTTCAGGGCCGCTGCCAGGGCTACTGCCGTGGTATCCGAACCTCCCCGCCCCAGGGTGGTGATATTATTTTCTTCGTCACGCCCCTGGAAACCGGCCACCACAACCACGCGCCCCAACTCCAGGTCCCTGACGATACGCTCGGTATCAATGCGCTGGATGCGGGCCTTGGTGTGGACACTGTCAGTAACAATAGCTACCTGACTACCGGTATAGGACGTCGCAGGGCAGCCCCGCTCATTCAGGGCCATACTCAAAAGACCGATGGTCACCTGCTCGCCCGTCGAGAGGATAACATCCATCTCCCGTGGCGTCGGCTGTGACTGCATGGATCGGGCAAGCTCCACCAGCCGGTTGGTTTCACCACTCATGGCGGAAACCACAACGACCACGTCGTGCCCCTGTTCGCGGAACCCTTTGACCTTATCAGCAACACCCTGAATGCGTTCAGTGGTGCCTACTGAGGTGCCGCCAAATTTCTGTACTATTAGCGCCATTTTATTCGTTCTACTTCAATCAGCCATGACCCGGAGGCTGACCGGGAATAGAGCGCCTTACTGCGAACACTATTCCCGGACAGCCTCCTGATGATCAAGCTTCCCTGTACCAGCTTCCTGCTGCAACAGCCCAACATAATTTACAGAATACAGACATTCAGAAGCCGGACAGCAAAAGCTGCCATCTCTATCATTCAGTGGATGGCAAAATGTACCATGAATCCCCTCCGGGGTGTATGCCTCAAAGCAATAAAAAACGGGCTGACCCATAGAGGCTGACTTGTCAGAATAGCTAACCATCCTGACAAAACCGCTTACAACTGCGCTTCCAACCACCCTTTAATAGACGACAACGCTTTTTCAAGATTCTCTGGCTGAGAACCGCCACCCTGGGCAAAATCAGGACGACCACCGCCTTTGCCACCCAGCTGCTCAGCCACCATCTTCAGCAGATCACCCGCCTTGACACGTCCGGTCAGATCTTTGGTCACACCGGCAGCCAGAGGCACCTTGCCATCCGCTTTGGTGGCCAGGAAAACGATACCAGAGCCCAGTTTGTTCTTCAGCTGGTCAACCATGTCGCGCAATGATTTGGGGTCAACACCCTCAAGCTCCGTCGCCAGCAGCTTAACGCCATTTACCTCAACCGCCTGAGACACCAGGTCAGAACTGCCAGCGCTGGCCAGCTTCTGCTTCAGCTGCTGCAGCTCTTTTTCCAGGCTCTTGCTCTGGGTAACCAGCGCCTGCAATTTGGCGTCGAGACTTTCCGGTTTGGCTTTCAGCACACGACAAGCGTTGTTCAGCTCGGCAAAGCGCGTCTGCACAAAAGCTTCAGCACCCGCACCGGTCACCGCTTCGATACGACGCACACCGGCGGCAATGCCACTTTCCGCAACAATTCGGAACGCACCAATATCACCGGTGCGACTGGCGTGAATACCGCCACACAGTTCGATGGAGAAGTTGTCGGTGCCCATGGTCAGTACTCGCACTTCGTCCGCGTACTTTTCACCAAACAATGCCATGGCTCCCTTTGCCCTGGCTGCGTCCATATCCATAAGTTCAGTCTGTACCGGAGTGTTGGCACGGATCTGTTCATTCACCAGCGCTTCTATGACCTTTAACTCTTCCGGCTTCACCGCTTCAAGGTGAGAGAAGTCAAAGCGCAGACGCTCCGGATCAACCAGAGAACCTTTCTGGGTTACATGATCACCCAGCACCTGTCTCAGGGCCGCATGCAGCAGGTGAGTTGCCGAGTGATTCAGTGAGGTAGCATGACGCTTGTCAGCATCAACATCAGCGGCTACTTCATCGCCAGACTTCAGTTCACCGGATACCACTTCGACAATATGGAGGTGGTGATCACCCTGCTTCCGAGTATCCACAACACGTACAGAACCGGTGGCAAAATTCAGCAGGCCGGTATCACCCACCTGGCCGCCAGACTCCGCATAGAATGGCGTCTGTTCCAGAATAACCGTTGCCTGCAGGCCTTCATTGATCTGTTCTACCTGCTCACCACCCACAAACAGGGAGTGAACGCGAGCCTGACCCGCCGTGTTCTCATAGCCGGTAAAAGCAGTTGAGCCTTCGATCACCAACTGGTCATTGTAATCAACACCAAACTTGCTGGATGCACGGGCACGCTCACGCTGAGCTTCCAGTGCCTGTTCAAAACCCTCAATATCCACTGTCAGCTTACGCTCACGGGCAATGTCTTCCGTCAGATCCACCGGGAAGCCGTAGGTATCATACAGCGTGAACAGGGTTTCACCGGAGATCACATCCCCCTGCCCGCTGGCCTGCAGAGCAGCAATGCTCTCTTCCAGCAGTTTCATCCCTTTATCCAGGGTACGGGTAAACTGTTCCTCTTCCTGCAGCAGAACCCGCTCGATGTGCTCCTGGTTCTTCGCCAGATCCGGATAAGCGTCACCCATCACCTGCACCAGTGACCCCACCAGCTTATAAAAGAAGGATTCTTTGGCCCCCAGTTTGTGGCCATGACGGCAGGCACGACGGATAATCCGGCGCAGCGTGTAGCCCCGGCCTTCATTGGAGGGCATAACGCCATCACTGATCAGGAAACTGCAGGAACGGATATGGTCAGCAATAACCCGCAGGGACGCTTCCGTGGTGGCAACGCCACCGATAATATCAGAAGCATCGTTCAGCAGAGACTGGAACAGATCAATCTCGTAGTTGCTGTTGACATGCTGCATCACTGCGGCAATTCGCTCCAGGCCCATGCCGGTATCAACCGATGGCCTGGGCAGTGGTTGCATGTCACCGTCGGCCTGACGGTTGTACTGCATAAATACGATATTCCAGATTTCAATAAAGCGATCACCGTCTTCTTCTGGCGTACCCGGACGACCACCCCAGATATGGTCACCGTGATCATAGAAAATTTCGGTACAGGGGCCACAGGGGCCAGTATCACCCATCTGCCAGAAGTTATCGGAAGCGTAAGGCGCTCCCTTGTTGTCGCCAATGCGGATAATATCCTCCGCTGCAATACCAATGTCGTTTAACCAGATATTGTAGGCTTCATCGTCAGAGGCATAGATGGTGACGCAAAGACGCTCTTTAGGCAGTTTCAGCGTGCCGGTCAGAAAGTTCCAGGCAAAGTGCATCGCTTCTTTCTTGAAGTAATCGCCAAAGCTGAAATTACCCAGCATTTCAAAGAAGGTGTGGTGACGGGCGGTATAACCGACGTTATCCAGGTCATTGTGTTTGCCCCCGGCACGTACACACTTCTGGGAAGTGGTGGCACGGTTGTAGTCACGCTGCTCACGCCCCAGGAAAGTGTCTTTGAACTGGTTCATCCCGGCATTGGTAAACAGCAGGGTTGGGTCGTCATGGGGTACCAGAGAGCTACTGGCAACCACTTCATGGCCGTTTTCCCTGAAGTATTCCAGAAAAGCAGAACGTATTTCGTTAGTCTTCATATACAGTTCCCACCGGGGGAGTTATCTCTTGTCAGCCATGAGCGGAAAAGGCCGCTCACTCCCAAACACAAAAATGGCAGCGCAATCACAATGAGCAGCCTTTTCACAGTAAATTTACGCAAACCGGGGATTATATAGGAATGGTGGGAAAAAATGATCACTTCACCCCATCATTAACAGGCTTTTTACCGGGCTTTTTTCACTGATGGCCTAATGAGCAGCAGAGCGGTACTGCTTAAGTATGTGCAGAGAGCGCGAATCCTCCTCCCTTCGCTGGCCTTTGCGTGCCCATAAATAGCGGTCACAATAGACTTGAACCAGGGCCTCCATCAGCTGACGATTGGTGTTTTCACCCAACTCGCCCAGTGCTCTTGCTGCCACTTCAGCGGTACACAAGTACTGCTCCTGACGATTACGTCGGAGACGGTAGATGGATGGCTCTTCAGGCTGCAAGCTCAGTAAATTCAAACCATGCAACCAGGGGCTTTGACGATACATTTTCCTGGCCTGTTGCCAGGTTGCATCAATGATAATGAAGGCAACCTTACGTTCACTCCCGGAATTATAATGCCACTGCCTGTTATGAAGAAGAGAAAGCGGAGTATATCTGGCTCATGGAGAAGCCGCGCTGGGCCAGAAAGCGGGTCTGCCGGGCTCTTTCTTTATGGTCCCGGGGTACAGAGGCACCAAACTTTCGCTCTTTTACCGCTTTTGCCAGTTCATCCCAGTGATCGTCCTGCTCCAGCAGGTATTGACCGATCAACTCGCTATCAACTCCTTTCTGAAACAGTTCCGATTTAATACGAACCGGACCGTAGCCCCGCTGTTGACGACTGTAGACCAAACTTTCAACAAAGCGGTCATCACTTTGCAGCCGCTCTGCCCGCAAGCGGGTAAGCGCGTCTAATACCAGTTCCCGGGGAAAACGGCCCGAGAGTTTTCGGACCAGTTCGGTAAAACCATGTTCCCGCCGGGCCAGTAGATCCATAGCAGCCCGGCGGACATCGTTTACCGATTGAATGACATCAGCAGACATTCAATTACTCAGCCAGCAGCTCGTCCTGCTGTACACTTGCCGCTGCATCGTCGTCACCTTTTTTGCCAGCACTTTTTCCGGCGTCAACTTCGGCTTTTTTTGCAGCGTCCTTCTCTGGAGTGCTCATTAACTCAGCACGGATCTGGGCTTCGATTTCAGCCGCCACTTCCGGATTATCAGAAAGATACTGGGCAGCATTGGCTTTACCCTGGCCAATCTTGGTTCCCTTATAGGCATACCAGGCACCGGATTTGTCCACCAGCTTCAGCTTGACACCCAGATCAATCACTTCGCCCATATGGTAGATGCCCTGACCATACAGAATCTGGAATTCAGCCTGACGGAATGGTGGCGATACCTTGTTCTTCACCACTTTAACGCGGGTTTCGTTACCGATCACCTCATCGCCCTGCTTCACCGAACCGGTACGACGAATATCAAGACGTACAGAAGAGTAAAATTTCAGCGCGTTACCGCCGGTAGTGGTTTCCGGGTTGCCGAACATCACACCGATCTTCATACGGATCTGGTTAATAAAGATGACCATGCAGTTGGTCTGTTTGATGGAACCGGTCAGCTTACGCAGTGCCTGAGACATCAGACGGGCCTGCAGACCAACGTGGGAGTCCCCCATATCACCTTCAATTTCAGCCTTGGGTACCAGGGCAGCGACAGAGTCAACCACGATAACATCCACGGCACCGGAACGAACCAGCATATCGGTAATTTCCAGCGCCTGTTCACCGGTATCCGGCTGGGAGACGTACAGGTCATCCACATTTACACCCAGCTTACCGGCGTACTGTGGGTCCAGGGCATGCTCAGCATCAACAAAGGCACAGGTGGCACCGTGCTTCTGGGCCTGGGCAATAACGCTCAGGGTCAGCGTGGTTTTACCGGAAGATTCAGGGCCGAAGATTTCAATAACACGGCCTTTCGGCAGGCCACCAATGCCCAGGGCAATATCCAGTTGCAGAGAACCGGTAGAAATTGCGGGAATTGCTTCCTGCTTCTGATCCCCCATCCGCATGATGGCACCTTTACCAAACTGTCGGTCAATCTGGCCAAGTGCTGCTGCCAACGCTTTTTTTCTGTTATCATCCATTTTTTCACGCCCTCAGTTCGATTCTGATTTCATCAGGAACAGCTCAATAAGTAATACTGTATATTTAAACAGATACTGGATATTTGTCCAGTATATTTATCGCTTCGACAGGAAGGAATCTTTTTTCAGGTTAACGTTTCTCAGGTCAACAGGGTCAGAACACCCAGCAACGCCTGAACAACCGTTTGCGCCCTGATCTGATCACGATCACCCTCAAAATGGAAGTGCCTTGCAGTTGTTTCCTGGCCGGCACTCCAGGCAATCCAGACGGTTCCCACAGGTTTTTCCGGTGTCGCCCCCCCCGGTCCGGCAACGCCGGTCACGGCTATAGAGATATCCGTTGCCAGCAGCTTGCGGACACCCCGGGCCATGGCGATGGCCACCTGCTCACTGACCGCACCGTATTTATTCAGCAACACTGTCGGCACATGCAGGAGATTGGCCTTTACGCCATTGGCATAGCAGATGACACCACCGTCAAACCAGGCCGAGCTTCCCGGCAACACGGTCAGGACATGACCAATACCACCACCGGTACAGGATTCAGCGGTAGACAGGGTCCAGCCCCTGGACATCAGGAGTTCAGCAATTTCCCTGACAATGGGGGACGTAGCAGAATGCAGTGCAGGTTCCATGGTCACTCGCCAGTACGGTTATCAGAGGAGCCAATCAGGATAGGATGTTATAACACGATTAGGGGCAGTCTTCACAAGTTATCATTGAATGCACCATTTCACAGCACTGTTGCCAGGGAAACATGCCTTGCCCCGGAGCATCGGGGCAAAGCATTCTCTCTCTATTCAAACTCCTTCAAACTCTCCACCGTTATGGCATAGACAACGTCAGTGTACTCGGAGGTATTGTTTTCAACCCTGATCACTCCTTCCAGCCAGTAAGGGGTATAGCCCGCTTCTGTGACTTTTATGCCCTGGTCATAGCGGACAAAAATGGTCTGATTGGGTGGCGGTGGCGGTACATGAATACAGGCTCCCAGGGTTGGCACCAGCAACAGCTCTGTGGCTGATTGATCCTTGCCAATATTCAGCGGTACCAGGTAACCGGGAATTTTGACCCGTTGCTGATTCATACTTGCTACCGGAATCTTGCCCAGCTCTTCAATATACTCAATAGCCTCTTCCTGACTGATTTCACCCGCCTCATATTTACGGACAATGTCCTCATCCACCGGCGGCATCAGATCATCCCAGTTGATCTCTTTGATCGCAGGCTTTTCGGTGCTTGCAGCCATGGCAAAGTTCACCGGCATAAAAGCCAGCATAAGCACCACGGCCATCCAGCCAGGGTGTTGTCTTCCAGCTATCATTATTTGCTCTCCTACAGCCTGACCGTCAGACCATCCGCCAATGAATTTTTATAGGCCCGCCAGGCAGGCACTGCACCCAGTATGGTCGCCGAGATAACAATGACGACCGCCAGAATCCACTCAAACATCCCCGGTAACGCAATGGTAATGTGCAAACCCAGCTGCACTTGCAATACCGGTTGAATGGCGAACAGCATTCCATACATCAGCAGGAAGCCCAACAGTGTACCAGTGATGGCATAGATCAGGGACTCGGTCATCATCAGGGTAAAGATATGCCAGGGCCGGGCACCTACTGAACGGAGAATGGCCATCTCTCTGCGCCGTTCATTAAGCGACGTCAGAATGGTGGTCAGCATACCCACCAACCCCGCAATCACCACCATCACGGAAACCGCCAGCAATGCCTTTTCCGCTGAACCCACCAATTGCCAGAGTTCTCCCAGGGCGACACCCGGTAAAATAGCCGTCAGTGCTTCCTGGCGATACTCATTCACTGCCCGCTGATACCGAAAAGCCGCCACCCGGGACTTCAAACCAACAAAATAGGCGGTAATGCTGGACGGTTGCAAATCCATGGCCCGTGCCCTGTCGGCAGAAACCGAGAACAGTGCATTAGGTGCTGCCCCATTGACCCAGTCAATGTGCAACGCCTCAATCCCCTCCAGAGAGATCATTACCACTCGGTCCATAGGGGTGCCGGTGGGCTTTAACACACCAGAAATCCTGAAGGGTTTATCCTGATGCGTCTGCAGGCTCCGGCTTTCAACACCATGACTGAGCACTATTTCCTGACCAGCCTGATAGCCAAGAACCGCCGCCACTTCAGAACCAATCACCGCATCATAGAGATCATCAAATGGCTTACCATTTTTGAAACTGATGGGCTGATCATCACCAAAACGGAAGTGTTCAAACAGGGTTTGAGCGGTACCCACCACGCGATAACCTTGATGGGAGTCCCCCAGGGCAATAGGGATAGTCCAGGCGACTGCCTTATTGGAAGACAATTCCTGGTAGGTTTCCCAGGTAATGTTATTGGTCGCATTACCCAGATGAAACACCGAATAAAGCAGCAGATTAAGCGAACTGCTGCGGGCACCAACCACAAGATCGGTACCGGACACGGTACTGGTAAAACTGTTCCGGGCCTCAACCCGCACCCTTTCCACGCCCAGCAACAAAGCTACGCTGATGGCAATGGAGAAAATGGTCAGCAATGCCGTGGTTTTGCGATTACTCAGACTTTTCACCGCCAGATGAAGTATTGACATTACACCACCTCCGGCTGGCCTAAAGGCCGATGTTGACTGGCCCGGTTAATTTCATTCAAGGCCACAGAGCGATCAAACAAGGCTTCCAGGGCAGAGTCATGGCTGACAAAAACCAGCGTACTGCCAGCAGCCTCACACTCAGCAAACAGCAGACGAATAAATGCCTCACGGGTATCGCTGTCCAACGCCGAGGTGGGCTCATCTGCGATCACCAGATCAGGACGACCAATCAACGCTCTGGCTGCTGCCACTCGCTGCTGTTGGCCGATACTGAGCTCCGTCACTGACCTTTGCAGCAACTGCGGCTCGGTCAGCTCCAGATGGTTTAGCAGTCGAATCGCTTCCTGCCCGGCATCAACGCCCATGGATTGCACGTTTTCACGGCGCTTGCTGGCAAACCCCAGCGGCAGTGTGACATTGTCAACTACTGAAAGGTAAGGGATCAGGTTAAACATCTGAAAGATAAAACCGATATGATTGGCCCGGAAATGATCCCGCCGTGCCGGGGAGAAACGACCAATGTCGTTTCTCAGCACAGAGACAGCACCGGCAACCGGTGTGAGCACGCCGCCCAGCAGCCCCAACAGCGTCGTTTTACCCGACCCTGAAGGCCCCCGGATAAACACCTTCTCACCCTGATGGATTAACAGCTCTGGTATATCCAGAACCGCAGTTCCCGGCTGCCAGCCAAACTGGACATCCTTTAGGTGAATCACCGGTTGACCGAGACTGCTCATATCAGAAGCGCACCTCTGGTCGCTCACGGTTCATCTGACCCGCTACCTGGCCAGAATCGGTAAAGCCCTGAACCTTCAACTGTTCACTGTTTGCAAACCGCTGAAACAGTCGGGTAGAGATGCTGTTAAGCCCGGCAATATTGGCACACTCATAAACATAAGTAGCAGCAATATCCATATGCGCTGACTCATGGTGACCATCGCTATGGTGGTCATCGTGTCCATGACTGTGATGGTGGGAATCCTGATGACCATCTGTATGATGGTCGTCATGTTCATGCTTGTCATGGTGGTGTCCATCTGCATCACCATGATGATCTTCTCCATGCTCACCGCTGGCCGAAGCCGATGCCGCTTTCAACGTGCAGGACGCCGCTGGCGTAAAAGACCATAAATCGTCTTTTTCCAGTTCCTGCAAGGCATCTTTAAGTTGCCTGCGCTGAGCCTCCGAACGGATGGATTCAAAACCAAGAATATCAAACCCCGGCGTTTCCAGTTCAATATGAACCTGACGACCTTCAATGGCAAAATTCAAATGACCGGCTCCATGTACATGGGCTCCGGCATGACGATGCCCATCAGCGGAAACACCTGCTGTTATCAAGGCACAGGCAACAGCGGCCACTTTTGCAACACAACGCATACACAATTCCTGAAAGAAAGAAATAAATAAGTGATGAACCATCAAACTTCAGAGCTAGCGTTAATACCCGCACACCCCGTTCATCCTGAGCTTGTCGAAGGGTGGTGCCACCGCACTTCGACAAGCTCAGCACGAACGGTATGGGTATCAACACCTGGGAGGCGGTGCGCGGGTGTGTCTTTTGGTTGGCGTGGAAGAATGGATTGATAAGCGATAGGGACGGTCGTTAAGTACCGCACCAAACCGCACCTTTACTTTGCACCAATGAACGGGTGAAGCGGCTTGAGACACCAGCATACAGGCCGATGAATGCGGGTGCTCATTGTGCTGTTGATCACTGGCATCATCGACCATCGAAATAACTGGATTCTGCCAGAATATTTCAGATTGCTGATTTTCCTCCAAAGCCGTATGGACGTGGCTCAGTGTGTAGTGCACCACCAGCAGATAGACAGCCACCATAAGAAAAGACAGCAATTGCTTACTGTCTTTTCCACGGGCTGTCCGGCAAAGGCTGATGGTCATCTTCTGCGATTCCTTTCGGTATTGCCCTCACCCTGTTCCGGAGGGACTAGCACCCAATCTCAAAATCCAAATCGTTATAACATAACGTACATCAAATCACCAAAATATAATGCCAGAGTATTATATTTGATCAGGCATCAGGACCGCAGCAGCATCCGGTCATTTTATCTGGTGAACCAAATATCTGATTTGTTGTCAATAAGTCCCAATGACGGAGGGTTGAGCCCTGACGGTCATTTTACAGATTTATGCTTTTCAAGGTTTTTTAATGCCTGACCAGAGGAGTTGGTGTATATGTTTTTTTATCCTGCCCATTCCACTCCCGTTGACTCTGGCAAGGTTGAGTCACCGCCGCTCAATACTGAGGGTAAAGATAAAGCCCCTGCTCACCGGTCATCCGAAGAAAAAACTTCAATATTATTCCGAACCACCAGTGGTGCCTGCTTCAGGTGCAGGCCAGCTGACGCTGATCTGTTGCCACAGCTGTATTGCTTCCCGTGTTCAAATTTAACCAGTAAGTCAATCAAGACGCGCGACTCAAGTAAAATTTATGATCCTTCCCATGTTATTGAAAGCGCACCCTACCCGCCGGAGAGCGCTCAGGGTGATCAGCATTGCGGGGTCATCGACCTGGCAAGGCAGTCGCCATCTACACTACCTCACCAAGACGACATTGATGCCATGCCCCTGCCCGCTGACATTCGGTGTGCCAGAAAATTTTGTCCTGAGATTAATCAGTTTGCACAGTGCCAGGTGTTGACTGAGTTGTCGAAAAGCCTGGAGGTTGCCTGTGCCAGAGGCGTAATGCTGAATAATTTCAAGGGCGCTGAAGATTCTCCTCCGGGCATCGAATGCGGCCAGTGGCTGTCTCTGCATGAACTGCCCGCCCATTACCATAATGATGATGAACATCCCGCCCGGACGTTGGCCTCTGTTTGCAAAAAGCCTGGGGTCAACCCGCTGATACTGCCTGAGCCAACCACTGCAACCAGCGAGACTGAAGGAGCAACAGCAGGGGCACTGGCGACTCCGACAATAGCCTATGCCCAGTACGAAGCCATGGTTAAACAGTTTGGGGAGGTACTCAATGGCTTTGCCGGGCTAAGGCGTGCCTATCAAAACCAGGCCGATAGCGTCGATGAACTGTGCAGAGCCATTGTTAGCCAGCAATCACAAATACAGAAGCTTGAGCTGGAACTGCAAATCCACAAAGCAACCACCGGCAACGGCGTTTTACTCTGGAAGATACCCGGTTTCAAAAATGAGCTGGATAAGATCAGGAGTGGTGTTAGTCAACAACTCATCAGTCCCTTGTTTCATTCAATTAAAGGACATGCATTGTATGCACGAATTTATCTTACTGGTGATAAAGCAGATCAGGATCGGGATATCGGTCTATCCATTGGGCTTATGCCATCGCTTTATGATCCGATTCAGCGTCAGCAATTCGCCGGATCTATTTTATTTGAAATCCTTGGCAGGAGGGGTGGGGTGATACACAGTGATGTCATTCTTATTGCTGAAAACGTAATCAAGCTTCCGAACCCGGAAGATAATCCAGAGACTTTTGTCAATTGTATTTCTATAAGCCAGAAAAAGATGATGGACGAATGGCTGGTAGACGACGACCTCTTTATCAGATGCAGGCTTTAGCAATTAACGACTATGTAAACCGGTTGCCTGTCAAAATGAGCGCCGGTCAATAAACGGCAGAGGATCGCCTGATTTACTCAGACCATTTTTCATGGCAATGCGCTGGTTTTTACGCCCCAGCAGGCGTGCCTGAACCCAGCGCTCCCAGCGCAGGGCTTTCCAGGTGTCGGCTTTCCAGGTTTTTCTGAACAGGTATTTGGCTGCGGCAACGGCATCCGGCGATTGCCTGCAAATGGTTTGGGCAAGCTGTTCTGCTGCCGCCATCGGGTCATCAGCCAACCGGCTGATCAAACCGAACTCGTGCCCCTCCCGGGCAGTGAATTTACGCCCGGTCATGGTCAGCTCCTGGGCAATATCAATACGGGTCAGCCGGGAGAGCGTAACCATACCACTCATATCGGGAATCAAGCCCCACTTCATCTCCATAATGGCAAGGCTGGCATCCGCCCTGGCAATGCGATAATCCGTGGCCAGGATAATCTGCATCCCACCACCAAAGCAGTTACCATGAATAACGGAGATAACCGGGACCGGCAGTTCTCGCCAGCAATGGGCTATCTCCTGGGCAATATTCTGTTTGGTCCACGGCAATTTAAGAAAGACTTTTGCCACTATGCCCAGGTCTTTGTTGACGGCCTGAAAATCCAGTCCTGAGCAAAAAGAGGAGCCATTCCCGGAGAGAATCACGCAGCGGATCGAGCGATCCTTCCGGATTTTTTTTGCGGTAGCAATCATGTCACGAAACATGGCCATATCCAGGCCGTTATGTTTCTCAGGACGGTTCATGGTGACGTAGGCAATGTGATCTTTCACTGCATAGAGCACACGGGGTTGATCAGACATGGGAACCTCAACAGCAGCCGGTAATTATTATTATCGGAGTGAATCATTCCATAAAACGGCTGCTGTCGCAAAAGCACATGATCCGCCGATCAGACATGAAACCGGTCAGTGGTCACAGAATAGTCCGGGAATGGGTGCCTGGGTAATGTTGTATTTTCCCTCAAGATCGCGATAGACAATGGCACTCCAGATCGTGCCATTTTCCAACTGAAACTCCAGCGCGTAATTAACCCCATTAACAATCTGAGAGTGCACCGCCAGCATTTTTTTCAGTTTGGCCGACTTCTCCATTCCCTTGACCACCAGCTTTACCGCCTTCAGAACCTCTGGAGTAACTTCAGATTTTGTCCAGCCACCGGGCAGGTTGTCTTTGGCCTGACAGATGGCTTCAGCAGTTTTATTATCGACCACCGGCTTGTCATACGGTGCTTCACATCCCATAAGCATGATTGCTGCATACAGCGCACCGATCATTTTTACTTTCATTGGCAACACCCCATCTTGACCATGACTGAAACAGTTTACTGCACAAATAGCGGTAATGTGTTTGACCGGATTATATGCACACCAGAAGGAGAAGGTGTCCTATATCACGATTCTATCCAGTCAAGAAAAAACTTTGCCACGAAGACACGGAGAATAGAAAAAAACTTTTACTCCTTGGCAATCCGTGGCAAAAAGAGGAAGTTAATCAAATCAGGCATCGATGACGTTAACAACATAGCTGCCAGTCATCATAATACCGGTTAAACACTTTTGGCTGCCTATGGTCGCCCTGTTTTCTCCCTTTTTTTCATTGTGTACAGTTCAGATAAGGTAGCTGCCTCTCTCATTTTTGTTATGCCACACAGCTGTGTGACACACTCTTTTAGCTGCTCATTATTAAGCACTTTATCGACTATTTGTTTGAGCGACATGAACTCTTTGTAGCCGGGGTCACCCTCTTTCAACCGATAATGGGCTTTTTCAAAGGCCACGACCATGTCAACTCTTCGCTTATGAGAAGACATGAGGTCTTCAGCTGGCCTTTTGATTTTCCTGCGACCATGAGCAGGCAGAGGTGGTGAAGCGTCCTGACCAGCCTGTGATTTCAGCAGTTTTGATGCCTGTCTTTGCATGTAAGCCGTGATCTTGGCTTCATAAGTCATGGCCAGCTCTTCTATAACTTTCTTAACTTCAACTTTGCTGTTTTTCTGTAAGGACTGGATAATTTCATCCCGGTTTTCGCGTAAAACTTTGCAGATAAAGTTATATTGATAATAACTCAGCGCCTCCACGCTTATATTCTGGCGTAAAGTAGCAGTTCTGAATTCAGCTCGTGATTTGGCTGGAAGAGCGTCCAGAAATTCATAAAATAAAAGACCTTCTGGTGGCTTGCACTGTCGGAGAAAATTTTTTTCTACAGCATCAAAGATATGCTGAAAGTTTTCGCCTTCAAACGCACATGCATACCGTTCCTGGCAATCTCGCTTAAACTCTTGCGCAATGGAATAGTCGATTGATGAAGCTCCATCGGACTGCAGGTATTTGTTTAAATGTGAATAGATTCCTCTGGCGTTCTCTCTGATGACATCTTGTAACAGGCTATTGAGTTTCTTATTGAGGAAATTTTCAACAGGTATTTTTATGCCCCTGGACGCTAAGATGATGGCACGGGGAGGATTCATATACTTCTGTGCAGTGCACTGGGCTGCATAGTCACTGAGTGCGAGTGATTTACTCTGCAGGCTGGCCGCTATCCAGGCTGGAACAGGCGGAGTGACAACGGAAACAACACGGCTTAGCAAACTTGTTGTCCAGGAACCTAACCGGGCACCAGACACCAAAACCTGGCCCATATTCAGACTGATGGAGGTATCGTAGATTCCCACACAGCCTTTGGCCCTGGCTGATGTTGACGAGCCTTTAGGCCCGGATGGTTTTTTCCCTGCTTTTTTGGTGCGCGCCCCTGAACCAGCGTTCTTTTGTCTTTGCGGGGGTCTACTTCTTTGGATACTGTCCATCGGCACCACCTGTGTGCATTTTGCGATAGCAACTTGTCTTTGTGAAATAATTCTTCAACTATGGCCGCAACAAAACATCAACAGAATCTGGCCTTTTTTCATTAACAAGACATCATCCGAATCAAAATGGCATATTTTTCAGGAACACCTCCAACGGTGGCTTGGGAATGTTACCCGCAGCATCAGGCTTTAAGTCCGGGTATTGGCTCAGTACTTGATTGATCCTGGCCCGCAATACGCCTAACTGTTTTTGTTCTGACGCACTATATTTCAAAGTTTCAGAATACTCTCTGGCTAATGGGCCCTGCTCGACGTAAAGACAGGGCCTTTCAGGAAAGCTCCAGAGAATGCGGTTAAATTCGTCATATTCTTTATCACTTAACACCGGTTTGACTGCCTTCAGCAGTCGAACCTGGGAAAACATTAAATATCCCTGGTCCATATCAAGGTTGCGGACAAAACTTGTTAACTCCACACCAGCCCTGTAAAGATCACGCTCATCATATTCACGGGGTGCATCACCCGGATTGTCGAGGCGAGACGACATAATGCCATCCACAAAACCTTTCAACTTTCCCGCCATAAAATTAGCCTCATCCCTGTAGTTGGCCATGCATTTATTATACAGTTCCTGTGATTGCTGCTTGTATGCTGCGGCCTCCGCCGGCAGGAGAGCCTTGAGCTCCGATAAACTTTTATTATATTTAGCTATCTGATCCTGATGAACCTCAGTTTCTTGAATGGCCCTCTGTAGCTCATGCCTCACCGCGTCCCGAGCAGCCTCTATGGATTCCTTCGTTATAGGCTTGAGACTGCTGTACAAAGAATAAAACCCCACAATAGCAACTGCTGCTCCAGCAACTGCACCGCAAGCTAATGGGTTTTCTTTAATTGCTGATTCTATCACTTCAATCACCCGATCAGACAGACCTGTACCTGGTCTGACTGTGTCAGGAACTCTATCCAGACGTTCAGCCAACTTGGCAAAGGCAACAGCTCCGCCAGCAGCAGAAACCCCGATGCCGAATGCCGTAGGGAGAAATCTTGTTGTAGTTCCATCCACTGGGTCATATTTGAGATAACCCTCTTTGACATATCTAAAAAAACCACCCTTGGAAACAGTGTCTGATGGGAGTACAGGGTGTATCAACTGACCTGAATTCATCGCACTAACGAACATAACCAAACTCCTGTATGTTGAAATGAGTTAAGTAGCTCACCATTTGCTGCCGCATAAATCGCTGACTTGATAGCCATTTCAATTTAGTCAGGTTTGACCTCCATTCTCGTACTAAGTTCCAAACGAAAATCATGGGAGTGAATATAAGCAGACGGAAAATTGAACTTTTTGCATCCAGAACAATCAGTTAAATGTCGATGCTGCGATAACGTCACAAACACTATGTTAGAGGCAACAACACACCAGGCAGGAAACGCCTCTCAGAGCATACCCGATGATATAAGTGAGCATTGTGCAACTGGCTCCTCACAGCTCTTGCAACCCCTTGCAATCAATAACAAAAGCAACGGGTATATTACTGACAGCTCCGGGCCAGAAGAAAAGCACACTAAACCTTTCGCTGAGTATTCCATCCTCGCCCCGGAGCCAGCACTTACTATCCCCAAACTGTCCCGTCGTTTGAACAGACTGGTCCAGCTGGCTGCTGATTTCAACATCATCTGGGATCTCGGCTGTGACCACGGTAAAGCCGGAATGGCCCTGGCCATTAACAACGTATCCAGAGAAGTCCACTGTATTGATTGCTCCAGACATGTCATTGCCCGACTTCAATCTCTTCAGCTGCCCACTAACCTGACAGCTACCTGCGTGGATGCAGCCACTGTTAAAATACACAACTGTAAAGATGAGCTGGTCATTCTTGCTGGCATGGGTTCCCATACCGCCAACAAAATTATTGATGGAATTCTTGCAGAAACAGGCGATTTTCAAGCCAGCTTTCTGATCAGCATTCATAGAAACCATGATGATACAGTGGCACACCTTGCTGGCCGCTATGGATTTTATACGACGCAACACAGTGAGATAGAGGAGAAAAAGTACACTTACCGTTTTAACTTAATGTCCCATCAACACAGCCATTGATGATTCTTCGACGGATTAAGCAGAAATATTGACGATGGGTGTTCGGTGAAGCAAATTCAGGCAATAAAAAACCGGCGCTCTGGCCGGTGACTTGTGGTGCGTAAAATGGGTTAATCAATAATGTCATCAACGGTAAGATTCAGGGCTTGTGCAATTTTAGTAATTGTTTTCAGGGAACCCTGCTTCTTGCCACTCTCAATCTGGCTGATCATGGCTTCGGAAATACCGGTGTTTTCAGCGAGGGACTTTTGACTCATGCCTCTATACTCTCGCCACACCTTCACAGTATTTTCAGTCAACAACCGGTTCACTACTTCAGCAGGTATCAACTCTTCCTCACCCCGCCGTAACGCAGCCCGAAATTCATGAACAGCATCAGAATCCTCCAGGTCCTCCAGCTTCTCAAGCATTGCCTGATATTCGTCATAAGGCATAACCACAAAAGCCGGTTTCCCTTCATGCTTCAGTATATCGACCATCACCAAAACCTTTGGGGACATTGCCCCCATCTTTAATGCTTATAAACATTGCCTCGCGGCGCAATTTTGATCACCTCAATGATCAGCCTGTCATGCTCAATCTCGTAAACAATGCGCCAGCCTCCAACCCGCAGCCTATAGCCTGATCCACCCGCCAGCTTCTTTACATCACCGTCTGGAAGCTTGTTGATGGCCTTTTGAATCCTCAACCGGTCAAGCTCTGAAGTTTTCCTCAGAACTTTAACGGCCTGCTTTGAGTAAACCACCTTGAACATTGTATTATTCTACTACAACCTAACTTAAAGTAAATATAGAGTTTACTTAAGGTTAATCAACAAAAAATCTTGCACATTTGATATGCTGCCGATTTTGGCAAGGAATAAACTGGCGCGAAACGGCATTGCATTACTGGTTCGGTCATACAAAACAATTTGTCAAACCAGTGATACTTTTGCCTGCTGGCAAACTACCCGCATGTTAACATTGCATTTATTGCCGATCAGATGGGGCACACGGATTACTCGATGCTGGTTAAACGCTATGGCAGCTGGATGAAAACCGAGAGCCAGAGTGAGGTTAATCGGATCTGGACTGCCCCAAGAATCAGACACCACCACCTGAACTACCGAATTGAATGAATAATACAGACCTCTCCAACCACACTCCGATGATGCAATATATTTATTTAGAGCTATAGTTTTACATCATAACTTATTGATTTATAAGGAACTAAAGAAAGCAAGTAATTGTACCATAGCTCTATATATCTCTGAATAACTCTTAATTTAGCCCCAAAAACGCCCCATATTTTAACCGTCGTCGTATATCTATAGAAATACGATAGTGCTATTTAAACAACGGGGTCCTGAACTCATTTTGGAAGCAAATCGAAAGGAATAAGGGGGGGGGAATACAGGCCGGAACGATCCGACCTCATGTCTTGCCTAGATCAGACGCTATAACCGGCCGGAAAAGACCTCAACATTTAGCACTTCACGGCTGATTGTATCGAAGTAACACGCATACCTATAGTTCTGCCAGGCTCCAAAGCCGTTCTGGAATTTAATCTGGTCACCAACGTACTTGATATGTCCTGCTTTTCTATCAGTCCATATGGCACGACTGAACTTTTCACCAAAGAATCCCTCAGTCCACTCATAGTCATATTGTGCAAAGCGCTCAATCGGGCCATCACAGGCTATACTGGCTTCGCCTATATTGCGTTTACCCCAGCACTCTATGCTTTCTCTGCACGCTTTTTCTTCCTGCTCTTTTTCCAGTTTTGCCAGACGGGCTTCTTCTTCAGCCTTGGCCTTCTCAGCTGCAACCTGAGCCTCTTTTGCCGCCTGGAGATCCGACAGGTATTGCTGATAGTCAGCACCATTATCGAATCCGAGACCGAGAGCTATTTGCTGTTCAGCAATATCCTTGAAGCCCAACGCCAGGGCTTTTTCATGCTCTTCCTGCTGTTCAGCCTGGACAATAAAGAGGAGGGAAACGATATAGAGTACAGTCAGGGCAGCCGCCCTGTATTTTAGCGCCAGCACTTTACCTGTTTTCCCATAGGCAAAATTTCTGACTGGCGGAAGTAGCAGGCCTGCTATGACAAGCCATAGCAGTCCACCAATCGGCGAAGTGAGTAATGTAACTATTCCAGCCAGAGCGAAGATCACGCCAAAGGTCCAATTAAGAGTGCTGATCAGCTTCTGCTTCATCGATTTATTCCGTTATTGTTGTTGGTAGATTTGTGCAAATTTCGCAAATTTTTATGAAATTTAAAAAAAAATGATTTGATACAAATCGATGTACACGGTACATTTTCTTCGTAAATTACGTTTTATGACATGTAATGAAAGGCCGTCAAGAGCCGTTAATACTATTGCAGTAAATTAATTTCGTATAGAGGGATCTGTTCTGCGTCGCTAACAGGACAGCAAATACATGGCCTTGTAAGGCCAGCAGGGGACTTTTCGCAACAGGTG